>NZ_JBFNEH010000011.1:0-78194 GCF_040797425.1 Symbiobacterium sp.
CCTTTGTGCCCTTGGCTTGGCTGGCGACCGTTCCACACTTCTTGACGTAGAGCCGATCTGGCTTGACGGAGGGTGCCCTCTTCGGTATAATCCGCGTGTGTCTTTTGTCGGACTGGTTAGGGGGTGTTCCCGTTGAAGCGTACGTTCCAGCCGCACAATCGCCAGTACAAGAAGGTACACGGCTTTCGGAGCCGCATGAGCACCCGGGGTGGCCGTAGAGTACTGAAGGCCCGGCGCCTGAAGGGGCGGAAGCGCTTAGCTGTCTAGGCCACGACGCCATTCGTCGTGGCTCTTTTTCCATCAAATCGGGGGAAGGAGAGGGATGTGCCCATCCGCGGCGAATCCCCTCCTGATGGGAATGAAGAAGGCATATCGGCTGAAGTCTCGGCTTGCGTTTCAATCGGTGTATACACACGGTCGCTCGGTGGCCAACCGGGCAGCGGTGCTCCACGCCCTGAAGCAGGAGGCGGGGGCTCCGACGCGTGTGGGTTTCGCGGCCGGGCGGCGGCTGGGCAAGGCCGTCGTCCGGAACCGGGTGAAGCGCCGCTTGCGCGAGTGCGTGCGGCTTCTCTGGCCGCGCGTCCGGCCGGGCTATCACATCGTGGTGATTGGCCGGCAGGCGGCGGTGGAAATGCCGTTTCCCGAGCTTCGGCAGAAGGTTGAAGAATTGTTTGAACGAGCGGGTCTGTTGCAGCGGGAAGGGTAGGCTGCCATGGCAAGGGTGTTGATGGCTGCGGTGCGCTTCTACCAGCGTTACCTGTCACCGCTGAAGGGCCAGCCGACGTGCCGGTTTTACCCGACCTGTTCCCAGTACGCCTACGAGGCGCTGCGCAAGTACGGGGCCCTGAAGGGCTCCTGGCTGGCCCTGCGCCGGGTGCTGCGATGCCATCCGTTTCACCCGGGGGGATATGACCCCGTTCCGTGATTGGGCGGTCGATGCTGAAGCTTGTTTGGGAGGTTCCCGATATTGATCACCTCGTTGCTGGTTCCTGAATGGCTGGTCCATTCGATGACCCACGTGTTGGGCTGGCTGTTGGAGTTCACGGGGAACTACGGCCTGGCGATCATCCTGCTCACGCTGATCGTTCGCATCGTGATCTTGCCGCTGACGGTCTACCAGATGCGTTCGATGAAGAAGATGCAGGAAATTCAGCCCGTGCTGAAGTCGTTGCAGGAGAAGTACAAAGACAACCCGGAAAAGCTGAATCAGGAAATGATGGCGCTCTACCAGAAGGAGCGGGTCAACCCGTTCTCGGGATGCCTGCCCCTGCTGGTGCAGCTGCCCATTCTGTACGCGCTGTTCGCCGTCTTCCGGGAGTTCGACCCCGTGGCCTACGGCTATACCTATCAGTTCCTGTGGGCCGACCTGAGCCAGCGGGACATCCCGCTCGCGATCCTGACCGTGGTGTCGATGCTGCTTCAGCAGTACCTGTCGGGCGTGGCGACGGACCCGAACCAGCGGATGATGACGTGGCTGATGCCCATCATGTTCGGATGGATCGCCTTCACCATGCCCATGTCGAGTCTGGTGCTGTACTGGGTGGTTAGCACGTTCTTCGGGCTGATCCAGCAGGCGATCTACCCGGGGTTCCCCAGGCTCAAGGGCAGCCTCGGCTCGAAAGGGGAAGCGTGACGAATATGAAGAGCGTGGTACGGAGCGGTCGCACCGTCGATGAAGCGGTCATTGCTGCGCTCGAGGAACTGGGCGTTCCGTCTGACCGGGTGACCATTGAGGTGCTGGACGAGGGGAAAGGGGGCTTCCTCGGCATCGGCGCCCGTCCCGCAACGGTGCGGGTGACCCTCAAGGAGAACCGGGCCGAACTTGTGGAGGCCTTCCTCGGTGAGGTCTGCGAGGCGATGGGCGTCGCCGTGCGGATCAAGACCCGCGAGGAGGAAGACTATATCCACGTGGACATCAGCGGCGAGGAAGCCGGCATTCTCATCGGGCACCATGGCCAGACGCTGGACGCGCTGCAGTACCTCTGCAACCTGGTCGCCAGCCGGAGCGGGCGCCAGGGGCCCCGCATCATCCTGGATGTCGAGGGTTACCGGCAGCGCCGGGCCGAGACGCTGACCAGCCTGGCCACGCGGATGGCGGAGCGGGTGGTGAAGAGCGGCCAGCCCGCCGTCCTGGAGCCGATGAGCGCACAGGAACGCAGGGTGATCCACCTGGCCTTGCAGGATTACCCGGGAGTGACGACGAGCAGCGAGGGACAGGAGCCGTTCCGGCGCGTGGTCATACAGAAGAAGGGCTAGTTCTGACAGAGGTGGCCAGGTAGCGCAGCTGCCCGGCCATTTTTCTATTGGAGGTGAGGATGCCGTGGGGGAGGATACGATCGCCGCCATCGCCACGGGGGCGGGCGAGAGCGCGATCGGGATCGTGCGGCTTAGCGGCGCCACGGCACTGGCTGTGGCGGATCGCATCTTCCGGCCGCGGCGGGGCCGGCCGCTGAGAGACCGGCGGTCGCACACCGTGACGTACGGCTGGGTAACGACTCCGGCGGGCGAACGGGTGGACGAGGCGCTGGCCCTGGTGATGCGGGGGCCGCACTCCTATACGGGAGAGGACGTGGTGGAGCTGCAGTGCCACGGCGGCCAATTGGCCGTGCGGCGGGTGCTGGAGCAGGCGCTGCAGGCGGGCGCCCGCCTGGCGGAGCCCGGTGAGTTCACGCGCCGGGCCTTCCTCAACGGGCGCATGGACCTTTCGCAGGCGGAGGCCGTGATCGACCTCATCCGCGCCAAAACCGACAGGGCCATGGCTGCGGCGGTCGCACACCTGGGAGGCAGCCTGCGGGAGAGGGTGAGCGCGGTCCGGGAGCGTCTCCTGGAGATGATGGCCCACCTGGAGGCGGACATCGATTTCCCCGAACTGGAACTGGAGGTGCAGACCCGGGAGGAGGTCTCGGCCGGGTGTGCGGCCGCCCTGGCTGAAGTGGAGCGGCTGCTGGGCGGCGCACGGGCCGGCCGCATCCTGCGGGAGGGGCTGCGGGTGGTGCTGGCCGGACGGCCGAACGTGGGGAAGTCGAGCCTGCTCAACCGCCTGGTGCGGGAAAACCGGGCGATCGTGACCGCCGTCCCAGGCACCACGCGCGACGTGATCGCCGAGTGGGTGAACCTGGGCGGTGTGCCGGTACAGCTCTCGGATACGGCGGGGATCCGGCCCACCGACGATCCGGTGGAGCGGATTGGTGTGCAGCGGACGCGGGAGGCGCTCCGGCAGGCGCATCTGGTGCTGGTGGTGATCGACTGCGGAGCAGGACTCCTGCCGGAGGACGAGGAGTGGATCGCCGAACTGCCGCCGGGCGCGGCCCGCATCGGCGTGGCGAACAAGATCGACCTGAACCCCGGCTTCCCGCTGGAGCAGTTGGCCGGCGCGCTCGGCGGCGCGCCGGTGGTGGCCGTGTCGGCGGAGCAGGGAACGGGGATCGGCGAGCTCGAGATGGCCATCGCCCGGGAGGCGGGGGCCCTCGACGCCAGTGAAGAGCTGCTGGTAAACGCCCGGCAGGCCGACGCGGTCGGGCGGGCGGCCGCCCACCTGCGGGATGCCCAGCAGACGCTGGCCGCGGGGTTCGGCGACGAACTGGTGGCCATTGATCTGCGGGCGGCGTGGATGGCCCTGGGCGAGGTGACCGGGGACACGGCGGACGAGGCCCTGCTGGACGAGATCTTCGGGCGGTTCTGCATCGGGAAGTGAGCGCGATGGGCGTGACAAAGGCGTACGACGTGATCGTGGTGGGGGCGGGCCATGCTGGCATCGAGGCCGCCCTTGCGGCTGCGCGCATGGGCATGCGCACGGCGTGCTTCACGACGAACCTGGACAACATCGGGGCCATGAACTGCAACCCGTCCATCGGGGGTCCGGCCAAGGGCCACCTGGTGCGGGAGATTGACGCCCTGGGTGGGCAAATGGGGCTGACGGCGGACGCGACGTTCCTGCAGATGCGGCTCCTGAACAGCGGGAAGGGGCCGGCCGTGCAGGCCCTGCGGGCCCAGATCGACAAGCGGGCCTACGCGTGGCAGATGCGCCTCACGCTGGAGCAGACGAGGAACCTCGACCTGAAGCAGGGCATGGTGCAGGAGATCGTGGTGGAGGACGGGCGCGTGCGGGGGGTCGTCACCGCCACGGGCCTGTTCTTCGCGGCCGGCGCCGTGGTGCTGAGTACGGGGACCTATCTCCACGGCAAGACGATCATCGGCGAGGTGCAGCGCTCGTCGGGTCCGGGCGGGCTGGCGCCGGCGGTGGGGCTGACGGCCAGCCTCGTGAAGCTGGGCTTTGCCGTGGGGCGGTTCAAGACGGGCACCCCGCCCCGGGTGGACGGGCGGACGGTGGACTTCAGCCGGATGCAGCGACAGGACGGCGACCCCGAGCCTCTCCGATTCAGTTTCATGAGCCTGCGGGAGCCGCGGGAACAGTTGCCCTGCTGGCAGACGGGGACGACCCCGCAGAGCCACGAGCTGATCCGGCGGAACCTGCACCGGGCGCCGCTCTTCACCGGCGCGATCCAGGGCCGGGGGCCCCGGTACTGCCCGTCGGTGGAGGACAAGGTGGTGCGCTTTGCGGATAAGGAGTCGCACCAGGTTTTCCTGGAGCCGGAGTCGCGGGAATCGTGTGAGATGTACGTGCTCGGCCTTTCCACCAGCCTCCCGGAGGAAGTGCAGATCGAACTGGTGCACACGGTGCCGGGGCTGGAAGAGGCCGAGGTCATGCGGGCGGGCTACGCCATCGAGTACGACTACGTAGTCCCCACGCAGCTGAGGCATACGCTGGAAACGAAGTTGGTGCGCGGGCTGTTCTGCGGGGGGCAGATCAACGGCACCTCGGGTTACGAGGAGGCGGCTGCGCAGGGGCTGATCGCGGGCATCAACGCGGCGCTGTACGTGCAGGGGCGTGAGCCGCTGATCATCGACCGGTCCGAGGGCTACATCGGCGTGCTGATTGATGATCTGGTCACGAAGGGAACGCCCGAGCCGTACCGCATGCTGACGTCGCGGGCTGAGTTCCGCATGATGCTCCGGCAGGACAACGCCCATCTGCGGCTCACGGAGAAGGGCCGGCAGGTGGGGCTGGTGGACGATGCGCGCTGGGAAGCCTTCCTGGCCCTGCGGGAGGCGATCGCGGCGGAGCGGGAGCGGCTGCAGCGGACCGTGGTCGCCCCGTCGCCGCAGGTGCAGCAGGTGCTGGCGGCGGCGGGATCGACGCCCCTGCAGAGCGGCACGACCCTGGCGCAGCTGCTGCGGCGGCCGGAGGTGCGTTACCAGCACCTGGTGGCGATGGGCGAGGGCCGCGCGGACCTCGATCCGGCGGTTCGCCAGGAAGTGGAGACGCAGATCAAGTACGAGGGCTACATCGCCAAGGAGCAGCAGCAGGTGGAGCGGATGCGCCGGATGGAGGCGTGGCGCCTGCCGCCTGACCTGGACTACGCGGCGCTGACGGGGCTTTCCATGGAGGCCCGCGAGAAGCTTTCGGCGATCCGGCCGGAGACGTTGGGTCAGGCCAGCCGGATCTCCGGGGTGTCGCCGGCGGACATCGCGGTGCTGATGGTCTACCTGGAGCGGCGCAGGAGGGCCGGGCGCGACGCGAACTGCGGTGCCGGGGAGGCGTGACATGTGGATGCACTTGAAAAGCGAGAACGGCTGACGGGCGGGCTCGCCGCGCTGGGGCTCCTGGCCGAGCCCGCGGCGGTGGATGCGGTGCTGCGCCACCTGGAGATGGTGCGCGAGTGGAACGAGCGGATGAACCTCACGGCCATCACGGCAGATGCAGACATGATCATCAAGCACGCGGTGGACTCGGCGGCCGGCTTGACGGTGGTGAAGCTGGGGGTCGGGCAGCGGGTGCTGGACGTCGGCTCCGGAGCCGGGTTCCCGGGCGTGGTCTGGAAGTGCCTCGTTCCGGGGATCCACCTGGTGCTGCTCGAGAGCCTGAAGAAGCGGTGTGCCTTCCTCGAGGAGGTGGGTGCGGCGCTGTTCGGAGCCGCGGCGGGCGAGGAGGGCTATCAGGTGGTCTGGGGCCGGGCCGAGGACGTGGGCCGGCAACCGGGGCACCGGGAGTCGTACGACGTGGTGACGGCCCGGGCGGTGGCTGAACTGCGGGTGCTGGCCGAGTATTGCCTCCCCTTCGTGAAGGTGGGCGGGTTCTTCCTGGCGATGAAGGGGCCGGCTGTTGCGGAGGAGCTGGCCGCGGCGCAGAACGCGCTGACCAGGCTGGGGGGAGAGGTCGCGGAGGTGCGGCAACTGGAGTTGCCCCAGGATGGGGGGCGGCGGACGCTGGTGCTGGTGCGAAAGGCGCGCTCCACCCCTCCGGGTTACCCGCGCAAGGCGGGGGTTCCCGAACGGAGGCCGCTGTAAGACGGATCAGCGAGGCTCACAGGGGGCTTAGCAGGGATTTTCGCCGCGGGCGGCAGGCAGGTATGGGGTGGGGGCAAAGTCGGATCAGCGGGGCTGTAAGCGGTTCGGAATATTTCAACATAGGCCGGGTCTTCGGGCGTGCGGAGTGGGGGCACGCCCTTCTGGTTTTGTGGAGGGCGATGGGGTGGACGCGCCGGGCGGCGCGGCCGA
Source organism: Symbiobacterium sp. (assembly GCF_040797425.1). Lineage (NCBI taxonomy): Bacteria > Bacillati > Bacillota > Clostridia > Eubacteriales > Symbiobacteriaceae > Symbiobacterium > Symbiobacterium sp. The sequence goes on from NZ_JBFNEH010000011.1 coordinate 6,559, forward strand.
TGACGGGTTTGGAAGCGGTGCCTGGGGAGGGCGTTGCGGGGATGGGGCAGGAACGGTTGTCGCGGTGCCGAATCAGTTAGCAGTTGAAGGGCAGACGGCCCGGCGGCAAGCAGGCGGAGGTCGGGGAGGAGTGTCGGCAGTGAGTCGCGTCATCGCAATAGCCAACCAGAAGGGTGGCGTCGGGAAGACGACCACGGCGGTGAATCTGAGCGCCTGCCTGGCCGATTTGGGCAAGCGGGTCTTGCTGATCGACGTCGACCCGCAGGGAAATGCCACGTCCGGGATCGGCATCGATCGGCGCAAGCTGAAGGTGTCAATCTATGATGTACTGATGGACGATATGCCTCTACTGGACGCGGTGGTAGAGACGCGTGTTCGCGGGCTTTCCCTGCTTCCGGCCACCATCGACCTGGCGGGGGCCGAAATCGAGCTGGTGCCGCGGCTCTCGCGGGAGAGCCGGTTGAAGGTCGCACTGGATCCGGTTCGGGATCAGTTCGACTTCGTGCTGATGGACTGCCCGCCTTCGCTGGGGCTGCTGACGATCAACGCACTCACGGCCGCTGATTCGATTCTGATCCCGATTCAGTGCGAGTACTACGCGCTGGAGGGTCTGACCCAGTTGATGGACACCTTCCGGCTGGTGCGGGAGGCCCTGAACCCGCGGCTGGAGGTGGAAGGCGTGGTGCTCACGATGTTCGACGGACGCACCAACCTGAGCATTCAGGTGGTGGAAGACGTCAAGCGGTTCTTCAAGGGTCAGGTGTACCGTTCGATTATTACGCGGAACGTGCGCTTGAGCGAGGCGCCGAGCCACGGGCTTCCGATCACGCTGTACGACCCGCGGTCGAAGGGCGCAGAGGCTTACATGGAGTTGGCGAGGGAGGTGATCGAGCGTGTCGAAGAAAGGGCTGGGTAGAGGCCTGGGCGCCCTTATTCCGGAAGCGGATGTCAGTGAGCGGGGCCGCCACGGCGTGGTGGAGCTCGAGATCAACCAGATCGCGCCGAACCCGGAGCAGCCGCGCCGGGAATTCGACCAGGAGCGGCTGGAGGAACTGGCGGCGTCGATCCGGGAGCACGGAATCGTGCAACCGATTGTGGTCCGCCGCAAGGACCAGGGCTACGAGATCGTGGCGGGGGAACGGCGTTGGCGTGCGGCGCGGTTGGCCGGGCTTGACCGAGTTCCGGCTCTGGTGCGGGAGTTTACCGAGGCGGAGCGCATGGAGATCGCACTGATCGAGAACCTGCAGCGGGAAGACCTGAACCCGGTGGAGGAGGCGGAGGCGTACCGTTCCTTGATCGAGGCGCACGGGCTGACGCAGGAGGCGCTGGCGAAGCGCCTCGGCCGGAGCCGTTCGCAGGTGGCGAACACGCTTCGCCTGCTGCAGTTGGAGCCGTCGGTGCAGGAGGAAGTGCGCCAGGGCAGGATCTCGATGGGACACGCGAAGGTTCTGCTGGGTGTCGGCGATGCAGACCGGCAGAAGGCGCTGGCCGAGCGGGTGGTGCGGGAGCAGCTGTCCGTGCGGCAACTGGAGGAGTTGGTGGCAAGGCAGGAGCGGAGGGTGCCGCGGAAGCCGGCTGTGCGGCAGAAGCTGCCCCCTGACCTGATGGCGGTGGAGAAGAGGCTCCGGGAGCAGTTCGGCACCCCGGTTCGGCTGCGGTGGTCCGGGGACAGGGGGAAGGTCGAGATCACGTTCTTTGGCGAGGACGGCCTGAACCGGCTCCTGGAGGCGTTCGGAATGGGGGCGCGGGAGCCGCAGCCCAGGCCCCCGCGGGAGCCGTTCCGGGTGTAGTGTTCCACGTGGAACAGGAGGCGGGTCTTGAAGCATGGCGCCAGCCACAGGGCTGGCGCTTTTCTGTGTGATTGGGAAGTTGGTGTAGCCGGGAGGTGTTCCACGTGGAACAGTGGGGTGCCGTGGTGTGTGAGTATGGGAGCCGATGCTGTGGTGGGGGCCAGCTTGTCTCCTTCCACTTGCCGCTCCGCAACGCGCCTTGCCCGCGCTCGGCACGCGCGGCTTTCTCGCCGCAATTCAGGGAAACTCACCGTGTGCGGCCAGGCTCCCCCCAGAGGAACCGCAAAGTTCCACGTGGAACACGGCCTTACCCCGAGGGGCACGGGCCCGCGCATCGCGTTGGCCTGAGGAGTGGCGAAGCGTGAAGTGGGAGGGGGACATAGAGCGGCTGTGCGGTCAGCGTCAGCGGTGAAGGAGGGGGGCGGGTCTGTCTGGCTAGTGTGTAGGGAAGGAGAAGGTGCAGGGTGCATGCGGCGTTGCAGCGTTGCTCGCCCACTAAGTCGCATGGGCGGAGAGGGGGAGTGTTCCATGTGGAACAGTGGCGCTGTCTGGGGGACAGGTGTGGTGCGGCGGTGCTGGGGAGGAGTTGGGCAGGCTCTTCGCAAGGCGCTGTTCCACGTGGAAGAGAGGAGGGGTTCTTATCGGTTCGGGTGGGTTGAGTGGGTGAAGGACGGTCGAGTAGACCATGAAGCGATGCTGGCGCGGGGTCTGTGGCTTTGTGTCGAGTCTGAGGCCTGGTGTTCCACGTGGAACAGTGCGAGGGGCAGCCGCGTTCCGCGGGTAGATGAGAGATACCCCGGGGGAACCCGACACGTCGAGGGGAGGGTGTGGCGTGTCTGGCACGGGGGTCCTGGTGGATCTCGGGAGATTGTGGTGGATGTTCGCTTCCGGCGGCGGGGGCGGCGGGCTTGCCGCAACGTGGCTCACGGGTTTCCGAAGGTAGGCGGTGGCCGCGGGGTTGGCTGGCTGACGCGATTCGGACGGTGGTGTTCCACGTGGAACAGTGGTCGGGATCGATCTGTGCGCTGGCGTTCGGCGCTGCCCGCAGGAGAGTGCACGCGCCTGAGGAAGGTAGGAGGAGGACTGCTCTACGCGTGTTCCACGTGGAACGGAGGCGGACTGTCTGGCTGCTGTATGGTGGTGTGTACCTGGTCCTGCGGTGAGGTCAGACGTGACCTGGCGTGTCGAGGAGGATGGTAGGCCTGTCGCTCACGTACTCGTGTTCCACGTGGAACGGTGGTTGCAATTTCACCTGCACCGGAATGAGCGGGATCGGAATGGGAACTCAGCGATTGAACGGCGCGGTTACGCGTGGTCGGGGGGAGTGCTGTGCGGGAACGCACCATCGCTGCGTGTGGGCCCATGGGACAGCGAGAATGCGCAGAGGTGCCGAGAGCAGGGGGGAGGAGGCAAGGTAAGCAGGGGGACGGGTAAGCACTGTGCCGCGGCTGTTCCACGTGGAACGTTGGTTCTTCGGTACCAGCTTGGGCCGACTGCCTGACCGCGATCGACCTTCGCACACGCCCCGGCCACGTGTTCCACGTGGAACAGTGCACCACCAACCGCCCTCCAGCTGCCGTGCGGTGGGAGAAAGCGCCGGGTTAGGTGTGCGAGCAGTGGCAGCTAGTCCAGGCTGGCCGGCTAAGGCTGGTGGGCGTTCCTCCCGGGAGGAGGGTTCGTGTGTGCCAGATAGGGTGTTCCACGTGGAACAGTGGCGTTGTCGATGCGTCGACGGTCACCCGCAGGTACCGCAACACCAGCGACAAAGGAGTGTTTGTGACGTACAACGTTAGGGATCTGGTAGGTGGTGCCGTGGGCTTGGCGGGTTCAAGTTGGACCAGTCTGGGGCGCCTGGAGGCGGTGCGGGGGGGGGGACGCCTGAGCGGACGCGGGGTAGTTCACGCGTCGGGAATCGGCATGTTCTACGTGGAACAGTACGTTCAACCCCGTGAGGTGACGATGCACCCGTGGGGAACCGAGGAGCTCCGGAGCTCTAGACGGCCACTCACCAAGGGAGTGTGCCCCCGTCGGTTCCCTGCCTGCGCACAGCGTGAGACGAAGTCGGGAAATGGCGGCCGACGAAGGCCGAAATCCGGACGACCGCAGAAGTGTGACCAGGTGCAGCAACCATGCGTGCGACGCCGGGCCACAACTGGTAAAGGTCGGGCAGGAAGTCCGGAGAAGGTTAGGTGTTCCACGTGGAACAACGACGCAGCAGTGATGGGTCCAGCCGCTCGCCACACCTTTGCGCCACAGACGGTCGGAAGCACAGGACGGCCGGATCGCACCAGCCCTGACTGGTCCTCGCCGTGCGGACACTCGGTGTCAGTGAGCCGAGACGCTGGTTCGCGCGATCGCTTTGGTGCACAGGTGACACGGGGCACGGACCAGTGACGGCGTGTTCTACGTGGAACACTGTGTGTGCTCCACTCACTGTGCAGGCCGAAGGGAACGTCGGTGGGTTACGTGTCGCCAGGGATGGTTGGAAGCGTTCACCTCCAGGCTGCGGGCGGGTGTTCCACGTGGAACACTGAACGCCGTGTGGCGCGTGTTCGGCAGCAAGCCTGACCCATTGGGTCTCACAGGTGAGCGCGGCTCGGGACGGGGGCGGTGCCGCGGACGGCCGGTACGGACTCAGACGCCTGCCGGAACGAACCGGGGCTGGCAAGAGGTGGACCGTTCGGGGCATAGCCCGCCCGGTGACGGTCGGTTCTGGCGGGAGCACACGTGACTCGCAGTGTTCCACGTGGAACAGCAGCCAAGTATACCGGTGGTCAAGCCTGCTGCGACACGAGCCGTGAGCGCGGGCCACCCGTAGGGGTGAGGAGTCGAGGGCGGTCTCTGAGCGAGGTCACCAGACCACGAACCCCAGGTTGGAGCTCCCGTTCTACGTGGAACACGCTCCGCCCGATGCAGGGACATGACCTGCCTGTCGCCGTGGGCCGTGAACAACGGCCCCTGGTGTACGCAGGGGCACATGCGTCGCACCTGTGCCCGGGTGCAACCTGAAACTGCTTGCTGCCCGGGGGTGTTCCACGTGGAACACCGATGCCGGCACAATCGACACAGTGGCTGACAGACGCCATGGCGTCCATGGGGGGCAAGCAATGAGCGAGAGTAGTTCACCAGGGGTGCCCGCCGGTTTAAGAGCCGGGGAGCGTTCCACGTGAAACACGGACTAAGCCCCCGACTGCGGAGGAGGACCGCCTACACTTTCGGCACCGTCAGACGGGACCTTGCCCGCCGGCTGCTGCTGATTGAGAAGGCCGATGGGAGCTCCAGCCTGGCACCGACATCGGCGGCTTCCCCATCGGGCCAGCCTGCGAGTTACGCCCACATTCAGGGTGCCTACGCGCGTGGCGGCAGTCGGCACCTGACGGTTGGTGTTCCACGTGGAACATCGTGCGGATGACATGCCCTCAGGCACACCCCCGCGGAGGCCGCACCTGCACCGGGCACGGCCCCGCAACGGGTCGCGACGCGGTACCCACTCAGGTGACGTGCGGACCCCTGCATCCGCAAAGCCCCGACGCGCCCCTTCTGACTCCAGGGGCCAGTTCCACGTGGAACAGTACACGGGGAACGACACGACCAAGAGGGGAACGCCCATCACCTGCACCCACCCCGTGGCAGGGGAATCGGCTGTTCCAAACTCGCGCAGCGCGCCACCAGCCCTGCGGACAAGCACCTGTTCCACATGGAACACTGGGGCCGGATACGCCGTCAGGCTCGGCGAAAACGGGCGCAATGGGCCTTGATGCCTGCCCTGGGAATATCCGACACTGACTATCACTGTTCTACGTGGAACAGGAACACCACGACAGCCTATTGTTGTCCCTTGCGATTCTCACCCTGTGGACGAGACGTACCATTCAATGGAAGCCTCCATTCACGCGACTCGGAGACGAGCCAGCCGGGGCGGGCGACGCGGCCGCGGAACGGCCTACAGCGTTCCCGTCGACCTGAGCACGCTGCGCGTGTCCGACAGGAGGACATCGCCGTGGGCTGTTGAACAGTTTTAGTCCGTAACAACATCACCTGTTCTGAGTGAGCGCCTGCGCAACTGCAACCCTCTGAAAACAGGAAGGGAGTTCGCCGATCATTTCCTGGCCGACGAGCCCTATTCCGGCGGAACATGCCGCCGGGTTCCTCCATCTTAAAGAAGGGGCGCGTCCGCAGCCAGAACCGGAGCGGCTGCAACGGTCGCTGCAGGCCAACTCCGGAACCACCCCACACCGAAACAAGGAGGCCCATCTGGTGCCCGTCCTTCCAGAACTTGACCCCGTTACCGTGGCATTCGCCGCCGTGGGACTGTGCCTGGTTGCCCTCATCATCATGCTCGCTGTCGTGATCCGCCAGTCCCGCCTGCTCAGGCGCTACAGGGCGCTGCTCAACCGCAACCCCGACGTGAACGTGGAAGAGATGCTCCTGCAACAGCAGGATGCCCTGGCCGACCTCCGGGCCGCTCAGGATGCCCTGCGTCGCCGGATGGCCGACCTCGAGCGCTCCTCGCTCGACCACGTCCAGCGCGTCGGCATCGTACGGTACAACGCCTTTCCCGACACCGGCGCCGACCTCAGTTTCTCCATTGCACTGCTCGACGGCCGGGACAACGGCTTCGTCCTGACCTCCCTCTTCGGACGGAACGAGTGCCGCACTTACGCCAAACCCATCCGGGGCGGTGAGTCGACCTACGTTCTGAGCGACGAGGAGAAGCAGGCGCTGGCCCGGGCGCGCGAGAACATCCCAGGAAACGCATGATCAAAACATAATCAATCGGAAGGAAACTGGGAAACAGGAGTGGAACTCAACCTACTGCCTGTTTCCCCTTTTTCGCGCGCTGGCGTGCAACACCCACCGAGGAGGCGACACCGGGTGCCACGGAGGGCCAACCGCCTGACCATCGTCGTCGTGCCGCCGACCGATCGGCGGTGGTTTAGCTTTCAGCTCTCACCCAGCTGGGTGTGGGCTGCACTTGGCTTTGCCGCCCTGGTCGTGGTCGGGCTGTCCGCGGCCGTCTGGTACTTCCATGGTGAGGTGACCCGCCTTCAGGATCAGGTGGCGGAGGTCGAACGGCTGCGCCAGCAGGCCCGCCTGCAGCAGGCCGAGATCGACCAACTGAAGAGGGCCGCCGCACAGGTGGATGAGCAACTGGCCGAGATCCGCCAGCTCGAGCGGGAACTGGATGCCATGACCACAGACGAGGAGGCCATCCTGCCCTCCCGCTCGGGCGCGCGCAACTCCGGCACGTCCATGTACGCCGCACGGGGCGGTCCGGAGACCAGGCAGACCGATTCGGGCGTGGGCCTCACCCTGTCCACCGTGCTCCCCTCCGACGTGAGCCCCTACGTACTCGGCCCTCGCAACACACTCGCCCTGGACCTGAAGCTGAACCGCCCGCCGCAGCCCGCCGAGACCGTCCTGGCGACGGCCAGAAACACGAGGGCCACTCTGCAGGCCCAGCTGGCGGCACTCAGGAATTCGGCCCGGTCCTTGCGTGACGGCCAGGAGCGCCTTGCGGAGTGGTTGGACTACCTCGCACACCGGCCCAGCGGGTGGCCCGTGCAGGGCGCAGAGATCACTGACCGTTTCGGCATGCGCTGGAGCCCCTTCGGGTACGGGTTGCAGTTCCACGACGGCATCGACCTCGGTCAGGACTACGGCGCGCCCGTCACGGCCACTGGCGCAGGAACGGTGGTTTACGTGGGCTGGCTGGAGGGGGGCTACGGCAATACCGTGATCATTGAGCACGGGTACGGGTTCAGAACCCTCTACGCGCATCTGGATGACTGGAATGTGGAGTGGGGAGAGGAGGTCTCCCGCGGAGACCTGATCGGCTGGGTGGGCAGCACCGGACTCAGCACAGGGCCGCACCTGCACTACGAGGTGCTGGTGAACGGCGAGCCCACCGATCCTCTGCCCTACATGGAATAGAACCTTACCGGGGGAGTCGACGTGTTCGGCAGCGGCAAGAAGCAAGGCGCGCAGAGCCTCGTTCACGGCAAGGTGGAATCGCTGATTGGGGAAGGGACGGAGATTCGGGGGTCGATTCGCTCGTCGGGCGTCGTCCGCGTGGACGGATACCTGGAGGGTTCCATCGAGCACGACGGCGACCTGATCGTCGGACCCAAGGCCCGCCTTCAGGCGACCGTGAAGGCGAAAGGGCTGGCCATGGCCGGCGAAATCATCGGGGACGTGGAGGTCGAGGGCAAGCTGGAGCTGCTGCCCGGGGCCAACCTCCAGGGCGACATCCGGTGTGGACACCTCGTCATCCACGAGGGAGCTCGTTTCCACGGGCGCAGCCTCATGCCCGCCGGCGGCGGTAACGCGCTGGATCAAGCCGCCTCCGGCGAGGGCTGATCACAGAGAACGTCGCCCGCCCTGGGCCGCCAGGACGGGCGATCGCCTAGGTGCGCTCAGGCACCCCGCCTCTTGAGCAGCGACCGCAGCCCCTGTTCGAGACCGGCCGCGGCGACCTGGGCCATTCGCATCACGAGGCTGAGGCGGGTGTTCTGAAGTACGAAGTACTCCATGAAACCACCGACGTTGACCACGCCGGTGAGATAGAGGTCTCCCGCGGGCGGCAGCGTCTTACTCACGCCGGCGCCGGGGCGCAGGCTCCCAGGACCCACCGTCAGCATGCCCACCGACTCGGCCCGGCCGAGGCACGCGTCAACGGCCACCACCAGCGGGCGGCGAAACGTACGCCGGATCAGGGCGAGTGACTCCTCCAGGTTCCCCGCGTGAACAGGCTTGTCCAGCGTGCCAAGCACGGTTACGCCCCGCGTGAGGGCGTCGCAGAGGCGACTGCCCACCAACGGGCCCAGAGCGTCGCCGATGGAGCGGTCGGTGCCGATGCAGAGGGCGACGATGCCGTCGCACTGCTGGACCAGGCCCTCCGCGCAGCTTTCCACCGCAGCGGCAATCACGGCCGGCGCGCGGGTGTCGTCCATATGAATGCGCGTCTCCCCAGAAGCGGAGGCCGCGCGCCAAAGAGCCAGATGACCACCCTCACCCAAAGACCTTCCCTCCCCGGCTGGTCTGCCGACCGTGGTACAGGGAAGTATACGGCAGCCACCGGCGACCTATGTGTCTTCCGTGGCATCCAGGAGGCGCTTATGGAGAACGAAGTGCGGTCTGAGATCCTGAAGCAGGCAGACGCCGCGTACGCCAGCGGCCGCCTGGAGGAGGCGCTTGACCTTTATCGTCAGGTGCTGGCCGACGACGACAGCGTCGCGTGGGCGCACAGTCGCACCGGCGCCATCCTCGCACAGATGGGCGACCTGGAGGCCGCCGAGGCGCACCTGCGGCGCGCCATCGAACTGGACCCCAACCTGCCTCAAGCGCACAGCAATCTGGGCAACCTGCACTACCAGCGGGGGGACTTCGCCGCCGCCTTGGAGAAATATAAGCGGGCGGTCGAACTCGACCCGAACAACCCCACTTTCTACGAGAACCTTCATGCGGCTTACAAGAAGCTGGGTCGGATCGGAGAGGCCGTCGACGCCATCAAGCGGGCTCAGCGGCTGAAGCGACAGCAACTCCAGACCGGGGCGCGCGCGGAGGTGGCTTCAACGGGGACCCGCGTGAGTCGCCGCGCCGGTTGCCTCCCCGTCGGCCTGCTGGCGGCGCTGCTTGTGGCGCTGCTCGCTGCGGCCCTCAGCTGAGCGTCGGCGGCTGCGGCAGCCGAACCCCGCAAAGGCAGTGAGCGACGTGGACCTGAACGCATATACCGGCTTCGACTGGGCGGTTCTGGGCGTCCTCTTGGGGGCGCTCGTGGCAGGCTGGGTGCGGGGCATCGTCCGAACCATCGTGGGATTGCTGTCCTTCCTGGTGGCTGTGATGTTGGCCGGCCGGCTGACCGGCCCGGCGGTGCGCTGGCTCAACGACACCTTCGGCTTCCAGGAGCGGCTGGCCGAGAGCCTGCTCGACCGCACAGCCGTTCCCGCCGGGGACCTCCTGGTCTGGTCGGCGGAAGGGGGCCGCCTGGAGGCGGTGGAGCGCACCGCTGCACAGGCGGCATCCGGGGTGATCACCGGGATCACCTTCATCGTGCTGGTGATGCTGCTCACCATCGCCCTGCACCGGCTCGGCGGACTGTTTGCCGACGCCATCCAGGCGCTGCCCCTGGTCGGCACCGGCGACCGCCTGTTGGGTGCCGTGGCCACGGGCCTCACGGCGCTGCTCGCCCTCGGCGTACTCTTGATCTGGGTGATTCCCACGCTCTCCGTGTATGGCATGACGGACCTGGCTGAGGTCGTCTCGCGGTCGGTCACGCCGACCTACATTATCAAGGCCTTCGATTGGGTGCGCGGGCTACTGCTCGGAGGAGGGCTGCGGCTGTGGAGCGAGTGAAGTACGAGGTGGGCGACCAGGTGCGGCTCAAGAAGCCGCACCCGTGCGGTACCAACCGGTGGGAGATCTACCGCACGGGCATCGACTTTGGCCTGAAGTGCCTGGGGTGCGGCCACCGGGTCATGATTCCACGCCCGAAGTTCGAGAAAGCCGTGAGGGAGCGATTCCCCAGACAGGATTCGGAGTGACAACCCACTTTCCCGGTTGCGTGGGTTGTCCCTTCGTGCTATATTGAACTGGATGTGCACGCCAGATGTGCACATTCTGGGCGCAGCCGTACCGGCTGCTGCCTCCCTGCTCCACCGAGTGGAGCCATCAGTCCATAGGGAGGAGGTGCTACCATGAGGGGTTACGAGATGATGGTCATCGCCCGGCCTGACCTCGACGACGCTGGGCTGCAGGCCCTGTCGGACAAGATCGCCGGCCTGATCTCCGAGAACGGCGGCGCGGTCGAGTCGACGGACGCCTGGAAGAAGCAGCGCCTCGCATACGAGATCAACCACTTCCGGGAAGGCTTCTACAGCGTCGTAACCTTCAAGGGTGAGCCGAGGACCGCAGATGAGCTGAATCGCGTCCTGAAGTTCACCGACGGAGTGGTCCGGTTCCTCATCGTCCGCACCGATGCGTAACCAGCGGAAGGGGGTAAGGATGTGCTCAATTCTGTGATTCTGATTGGCCGCCTTACCAAAGATCCCGAACTGCGGTACACGCCGTCCGGGAAGGCTGTCGCGACCATGCGGCTGGCGGTGGACCGCAGCACGGTCAACCAACAGGGCGAGAGGGAGACGGACTTCATCGACGTCGTCGTGTGGGAGAAGCAGGCCGAAACCGTAGCCAACTACCTGCAGAAGGGCCGGCTCGTGGCCGTGCAGGGGCGCCTGCAGATCCGGCAGTACACGAACCAGGAGGGGCAGCGTCGGGAAAAGGCTGAAGTGGTTGCCAGCACGGTCAGGTTCCTCGACAGCGCCCGCGACCACGCCGGCGGCGACCGGGGCGGCACCGCGCCGACACCCGCGCAGGACGCCGGCCTGGGCAGTGAACTGACCATTGACGATGAAGATGTCCCCTTCTAGTGGAAAGGAGGACAGACACCCATGCGTCGTGAACGCGGCCGTCGGCAGAGGCGCCGTGTGTGCAGCTTCTGCGTCGACAAGATCGAGCACGTGGATTATAAGGACGCCGCCCGTCTGCGGCGGTACATCACCGAGCGCGGGAAGATCCTGCCCCGCCGTATCTCCGGGAACTGCGCGCGCCACCAGCGCCAGCTCACCGTCGCCATCAAGCGGGCCCGCATCATGGCCCTGCTGCCGTTTACCGTCGAATAGGCGGTCCTGCAACGGAATGAGGGGGGCACCGCTGGCTGCGGTGTCCCCCTGTTCAATCACCCCCGAACATGCCTGCCCAACCAAGGAGCGACCTGCATGCAGAGCCGATCTGAGCAAACTCGGGGCCTGGTGTTCGGCGGGCTGATGGCGGCGCTGGTGGTCGTCTTCAGCCTGATTCCGGGGCTTTCTGTCCTGATGCCCATCCCCCTGGTTCTGGCGTTCGTCCGGTACGGCGGCCGCACCGCCGTGCTGGTCGCGGTGGCCGCCACGCTCTTCAACATGATGTTCAACGGCCTCGTCTCCGGCATTCTGGTCATCCCGGCGGGCATCCTGCCAGGCCTCGCCTTCGGCCTCGGCTTCCGCCGGAAGTGGCGCCCGCTCAGCATCGGGATCGTTGCGGTGCTCACCTACTTCCTGGGCTTCGCCCTGACGTACGTGGTGACCCGGCTGGCGATGTTCGGCGGGCGCGACCCGTTCGTGGCCCTGCTGGAGGAGCCGGCGACGCGCACCCTGGTGGATCAGATGGTCGCCGTGATGGTGTCTCTGGCGGAGACCATCGAAAGCACGGCAACGCAGTCCGGCGGCACGCTCACCCCTGCCCAGACGCAGATGGTCGAGCAGTACCGGCAGATGGCGGAGATGCTGCAGCGCGATCCGGTCGGGGTCATCTGGACGCTGCTGCCAGCCTCGCTCTTCTTCAGCGGCGTGGTGAGCAGCGCCATCAACTACTTGCTGTGCCGCTTCACCCTGCCCCGCTTCGGCCATGAGGTGCCGGCGTGGACGCCGTTTGCGGAGTTCCGGCTGCCCACATGGTCGGTGTGGCTGTACATCGTCATGTCCCTGCTCGCTCCCTTCTTCCTCCGCGGCGACATGACGGCGCTCCCGTGGTGGGGCAAGCTCTTGCTCAATATATTCAGCCCGATGATGATGATCTTCATGCTCGCCGGTGCGGCGGTGGCCTACGGCTTCCTGCGCAAACACGGCCTCGGCGCCGGGGGCGCCGCCGCGATCGTCGTCGTGGGCACGCTGCTGCTGGGCCAGTTGGGCCCGCAGGTATTGGTGCTGCTCGCCCTGTGGGATACGGTCTTCGACGTACGCGGGCTCGGGCATGGGATCTGGAAGCGCCAGGAAAGAACCGGATGACGGGAGGGATGTTCGTGAAGGTGATCCTGAAGGCCGACGTGAAGGGCACGGGGAAGAAGGGCCAAACGGTCGAGGTTTCCGACGGCTACGCCCGCAACTACCTGCTGCCCCGGGGACTGGCCGTGCAGGCCTCGCCGGGGGCCCTTCGGTCCATCGAGGCGGAACGCCGGGCGCAGGCCGAGAAGCAGGAGCGGCGCATCGCCGAACTCCGGGCCCTGCGGGACCGGCTGGAGGGGCAGACCATTCGCCTGCCGGCCAAGTGCGGGGAGGCCGGCCGCCTGTTCGGGTCGGTGACCAGCAAGGACGTAGCGGAGGCCATCTCGAAGCACATCGGCAAGGAGTTTGACCGGAAGCTCGTCGACCTGGATGCGCCCATCAAGACCCTGGGCGTTCACCGGGTAGCCCTCAAGTTTGGTCACGACATCCACGGCACGGTCAACATCGAAGTCGTGCCTGAATGACAGTTGCGGCCCGGCCGGGGGTCCTCCGGTTAGGGCCGCAGCCTTTGCGGAAGGAGGTGCGGGCAAGCGATGAAGGAGATTCTGGACAGGCTGATGCGAGGAGCACGGCCCTCGGACTCGGAGACGCTCAGCCGGCGGCTCTCCCCGGAGGAACAGGTGGGGCGGCAGGTGGGGGCCCTGTTCGGCCTTCTCACCAACGTGTGGGGGCCTGAGCGCCTGGTGGTGAAGGCCGGCAAGATGGATGCCCTCGGCCTCATGAAGTCCGAACGGGTGGAGGAGCAGGTCCTGGCCTTGCAGCGGCTGGTCTATGATGACCCCACGCTCGACACTGTGCCGGAGGGGGAGGCGCTTCTCCAGGCGGTGGACGAGCTGGAGGACGCGATCGCCGACCTGGTCGCCCGCCGCACCGTCGAAGACAAGATTGAGAAGAAGATCCAGGCGCGCATGCAGGAGCGGCAGGAGGAGTACTACCGGGAGATCAAGCAGCAGGTGCTCCGGGAGGATGCGGGGCCCGAGACGACCTCCACGCTGAAGCGCCTGGAGCGGCTGGAGGCTCTGGAGAAGATCTCGCTGCACCGTTCCGCGGCAGAGCTCCTGCGGCCGCGGTCCCTGAGCGAGGTGGTCGGCCAGGACCGGGCGATCAAGGCGCTCCTCGCCAAGGTGGCCTCGCCCTTCCCGCAGCACGTGATCATCTACGGCCCGCCCGGAGTGGGCAAGACCACGGTGGCGCGGCTGGTGCTGGAGAAGGCCAAGCAGATGCCGCACACCCCGTTTGCCAAGGACGCGCCTTTCGTTGAGGTGGATGGGTCAACGCTGCGGTGGGACCCCCGGGAGGTGACGAACCCCCTCCTTGGGTCGGTGCACGATCCGATCTACCAGGGTGCGCGCCGGGACTTCGCAGAGACCGGCGTGCCCGAGCCGCGCCTCGGGTTGGTTACGGAGGCCCACGGCGGGGTGCTCTTCATCGACGAGATCGGCGAGATGGACCCGATGCTCCAGATCAAGCTTCTCAAGGTGCTGGAAGACCGGCGGGTCACCTTCGAGTCCAGCTATTACGACGCCAACGACCCCAACGTCCCGAAGTACGTCAAGAAGCTGTTTGAGGAGGGTGCCCCGGCTGACTTCATCCTGATCGGCGCCACCACCCGCGACCCCAGCGAGATCGACCCGGCGCTGCGCTCCCGCTGCGCTGAGGTCTTCTTCGAGCCGCTGGTGCCGGCTGACATCGTCCAGATCGTGGAGCAGGCGGCGCAGCGCCTGGGCGTGAAACTGGAGCCCGGGGTGGCCGGCATCGTGGCCGACTACACCATCGAGGGTCGCAAGGCGGTGGGCATTCTGGCCGACGCGTACGGCCTCGCCCTCTACCAGGCCAGCGAGGCCGGGCAGGCGGACGCCCCCCTCACGATTACCCAGGAGCATGTCTACGAGGTCATCCAGGCCAGCCGGCTCTCACCCAACGTGCTCAAGAAGGCCTCCTCCACCGCGGAGGTGGGACGCATCTTCGGGCTGGGCGTGCTGGGTTACGTCGGCTCGGTGCTGGAGATCGAGGCGGTGGCTTTCCCTGCGCACGAGAAGGGCAAGGGCGTGCTGCGCATAAACGACACGGCCGGCTCGATGACCAAGGACTCCCTTTTCAATGCAGCCGCGGTGGTGCGGCGGGTGACCGGGGAGGACCTTTCGAACTGGGACGTGCACGTGAACGTGGTGGGCGGCGGCCGCATCGACGGGCCCAGCGCCGGCACGGCCATTTACCTGGCGATGATTTCAGCCATCCAGGGTCGGCCGATCCGGCAGGACGTGGCCATCACCGGCGAGGTCTCCATCCGCGGCGCCGTGCGGGCCATAGGCGGCGTCTACGAGAAGATCTACGGCGCGCGGCAGGCCGGCATGAAGCGCATCGTGCTGCCCGAGGAGAACCGGAAGGACGTGCCGCAGGGCGTGACGGGGATCGAAATCTGCTTTGCCTCCACCATCGAGGAGGCCATGGCGCTGGTCCTGGCTGACGGCGGAGCGGTCAGCATGGCCTCCGCCGGTTGATGACGGGGGCAGCAGGTTTCACCGTTCCCCTTGTCGAACATACATTCACCGCGCTCAGGCGCGGGTCGGCGGTGCGCCGGCCCGCGCCTCTGTACGAGGGGGGTCTGCTGCGATGAGCGCCTTCAGCGAACGAGTACCACCCCAGAACCTCGAGGCGGAGCAATCGGTCCTGGGCGCGATGCTCATCGACCGCGAGGCCGTCATCGCCGTCGCCAACAAGCTGGTCCCCGAGGACTTCTACTCGGACAAGCACCAGCATCTGTACGCCGCAATGCTCTCCATCTACAACCGCGGCGAGCCCGTTGACCCCATCACCGTGCAGGACGAACTGGCGAAGACCGGCAAGCTGGAGGAAGTGGGCGGGCTCACCTACCTGACCAGCCTGATCAACCTGGTGCCCACCACCGCCAATGTGCTGCAGTACGCCGAGATCGTGGAGGCCAAGGCGACGCTCCGCCGCCTGCAGACCGTGGCCCGGCGCATCGTGGAGGACTGCTACACCTCCGACGACGTCGAGCGGACCCTTCAGGACGCCGAGAAGTCCATCTTCGCGGTGACGCAGCGCCGCTCCGAACGGGGCTACCAGCACATCCGGGACGCGCTGGTGACCGCGTACGGCCACCTGGAGCACCTCTACACCTCCAAGGGCAAGACCACGGGGGTGCCCTCGGGTTACCGGGACCTGGACGCCATGACGTCGGGTTTCCAGCCGTCGGACCTGATCATCATCGCCGCCCGGCCTTCTGTGGGCAAGACGGCGTTCACCCTGAACATCGCGCGCAACGCGGCCGTGCAGGCGAAGGCGCGGGTGCTCTTCTTCTCGCTGGAGATGTCCGCCGAACAGCTGGCCCTGCGCTTGCTCGCCGCCGAAGCGCTCGTGGACGGGCACAAACTGCGCACGGGTCAGCTGCAGGACGAGGACTGGCAGCGGCTGGGCACGGCGCTCTCGGTTCTCGGCGAGAGCGAAATCTACATCGATGACACCCCCAACATTCCGCTGCAGGAGCTGCGGGCCAAAGCGCGCCGCCTGCACCAGGAGCGGGGGCTTGATCTCATCATCGTCGACTACCTCCAGCTCATGTCGCTTCCGCAGCGCGCGGGCGTGCAGATGAACCGCCAGCAGGAAATCTCCGAGATCTCCCGCTCGCTGAAGGCCCTGGCCCGCGAGCTGAAGGTGCCGGTGATCGCCCTGTCGCAGCTCTCCCGGTCGGTGGAGCAGCGGCAGGACAAGCGGCCGATGCTGTCGGACCTGCGCGAATCCGGTGCGATTGAGCAGGACGCCGATCTGGTGGCCTTCCTGTACCGCGACGACTACTACAACCAGAACACGGACAAGAAGGATGTGGTCGAGGTCATCCTCGCCAAGCACCGCAACGGTCCGGTCGGAGCGGTGGAACTCCTGTTCATCAAGGAGATCCAGCGCATGTACGGGCAGGAGCACCGGCGACAATAGAGCCGTGGGGAAGTGCGGAGGTGCCGGGCGTTGGTACAAGCGCGCGAATTGTGCAGAGCGCGGAATACGAACATTCCTATCCACAGATGTGGATAATGTTCGTGCCACGCGTTGACATCACTGGCGCTCGGATGGTACATTGGGCGTGGAATTCGGCTAGCGCGGCGCCGGGGCTTCCGCTGCGGAGCCCCGGCGCCTTTCGTACGGGAGGTGGCCCGAATGCCAGTGGTAGTTGTCATGGGTGCCCAGTGGGGAGACGAAGGAAAGGGGAAGTTCGTGGACCTGCTGGCCGAGAAGGCTCACGTGGTGGTGCGGGCGACGGGGGGCTCCAACGCCGGCCACACCGTTTGGGCCGGCGGGAAGCAGTACAAGCTGCACCAGGTGCCCTCGGGCATTCTCTACCCGGGAACGCTCTGCGTGATCGGCCACGGGGTGGTGCTGGACCCGCCCAAACTGCTGGAGGAGATGGACCGGCTCGCGAGCCAGGGCGTTGACCTCTCGGGGCTGCGCATCAGCCCAGGAGCGCATATCGTCTTCCCGTACCACATCCGTCTGGACAACGCCGAGGAAGACCGCAAAGGGGCCAACAAGATCGGCACGACCCGCCGTGGCATCGGCCCGGCGTACATGGACAAGTTCGCCCGGACGGGCATCCGGCTCGTGGACATGCTCGACCCGGACGAGTTCCTGCCCAAGCTCCGGGCGCAGGTAGAGGCCAAGAACCAGCTCCTGGAGCGGCTCTACGGCCTGCCCGCCTTCACGGTGGAGGAGATTGCGACTCCCTACCTCGAGTATGCCGAGCGACTGCGGCCCTATGTCGCCAACACCGTGGAGCTGATCAACGACGCGATCGACGCGGGCAAGAACGTGCTGTTCGAGGGTGCGCAGGGGCACCTGCTGGATATCGATTACGGCACGTACCCGTACGTCACGGCGTCGCATCCGATCGCCGCCGGCTCGATCATCGGCGCCGGCGTTGGGCCCACGAAGGTGACGCGGGTGGTGGGCGTGGTGAAGGCGTACACCTCCCGGGTGGGCGAGGGCCCGTTCCCGACCGAGCTGCTCGATGAGACGGGCGCCCGGATCCGCGAGGAAGGGCACGAATACGGCACCACCACCGGCCGTCCGCGCCGCATCGGCTGGCTCGACCTGGTGATGGTCCGCTACGCCTGCCGGGTGAGCGGCATTACCGACCTGGCGGTGCCCCACCTCGACACGCTGGCCCGGACCGGGCTGCCGGCGTTGAAGGTCTGTGTGGGCTACCGCCTGCCGGACGGGACGGTGACCCGGGAGTTCCCGGTGAGCCTGAAGGCCCTCAGCCAGGTCACGCCGGTCTACGAGGAGCTGCCCAACTGGGAGTGGTCGGACGACCTCCGCTCCGCGCGCCGGATCGAGGAGCTGCCCGAAGGAGCCCAGCGATACGTCCGGCTCATCGAGGAGTACACGGGCGTGCCGGTGTCGATCCTGGGCGTGGGCAGCGAGCGGACCCAGGCCATCTACCGGAACCCCATCTTCTAGCGAGCGGCGGGGGCGGCTTTGGCAGCCGCCCCCTCGATTTCAATCGGTTCCACCTTGCATCCGTTCCGGCCCGCCGCTATAATATCCGGTGAGCACGCGGGTGTAGTTCAATGGTAGAACATCAGCTTCCCAAGCTGAGAACGCGGGTTCGATTCCCGTCACCCGCTCCAGTCCGGCGGAGACGACAGACCGTCTCCGTTTTCTCTGCCGATGTAGCTCAGCCGGTAGAGCAGCTGATTCGTAATCAGCAGGTCAAGGGTTCGAGTCCCTTCATCGGCTCCAGCTTTCCCCGAGGTCCGCGGGACCTCGGGGATTTTTCGTCTACCGCTGCGACAGTACTCGACAAAATTCGCACCGCGCGAGTGGTAAGATATGCCTGTCACGCCAATGTCTGTCATCTGGAGGCGGGTTAACATGCGCAAGGCGAGGCGTTTGGGGCGCGACCTGGCCGCGCTGATCGTATTCTTGCTCCTCTTCTCGTGGCAGGGGCCGCACGGGTGGGCAAAGGCCGTGGCGGCGACCGAAGGGGTCCAGGCGATGCCCTTCTCCCCGATCGAACCCGCGCTGCCGGAACAGGAGCTCATGCGGGCCCACCGGCTGGAGCAGGCGGCCGTCCGGGCGCAGCAGACCCGGGAGCGCGCACGGGCCGATGCGGCGAACGACCTCTCTGCAGAGCAGCTCCGTCAGATGCGGCGGGAGGAGGCGCTGCGGCGCCAGCAACTGGCCCGCATCGCTGACCTGGCACCGCCAGAGTACCGGCAGATGGTGCTCGACCTTTCCTACCAGTACGGGGTGGACCCGCGCCTGGTGGCGGCGGTGATCACGGTCGAGAGCCGCTGGAACCCCCGTACGGTGGGGAGCCACAGCGACACGGGCCTGATGCAGATCCTGCCCAGTACGGCGGCCTGGATTGCCGGCCGGCTGGGGTGGGAGGAATACGACCTGTTCGACCCGTGGACCAACATGAACATGGGAATCTGGTACCTTCACGTGCTCTACCAGGAGTACGGGTCGTGGGAGAAGGCGCTGGCGGCCTATAACGGCGGGCCGCGACATGCGCACCTGGGCGCAGCGCACCCATATGTAGGAAAGGTAATGCGATACTACCAGCACTCCGCAGCAGCCACTTCTGCGGGGTGAATGATGGCGGGCGGAATGCGCGGGGATCCCTGCTCATAAGAAGGGTGGAAGGGCCGGCTGCACAATCTTCCTACAGATGGGCAGGAAACGAACGATATTTGGCGAAACGTTTACCCCGTTGGACTAAAGGGAGGTGGACCCGCTTGCATCGCCGCCCGATCTTACTGGTGGTCATCGCAGCCGCGATGTGCTTGGGAGTTGTCGCCGACATGGGCTGGCGTCATCTGCAGAGTTCGCATCCGGCGATGGTGGAAAACGACCAGCAGGCGGGTTCTGACGGACAAGCCCTGGTGGATGCCGTACCCGACGATGCGGCGGGGTCCTACGAGCGCGACCGCGTGGAGGTGGCGTCGCGCACCACGACCGGCCCGAGGGTCGCACGGGAGTCGCTGGAGTCGCTCGCGGCGGGACAGGTCCCGGTCATGCAGAAAGCGATTGCCATCACCGTGGACGGTCAGGCTGTGGTCGCCGTGGCCGATGAGGCCGCCGCACAGCAAGTGCTGGACACCATCCTGCACCAGTATGAAGAAAACTACCTGGGCGACGCCACTGTGGTGGAAGAGCTGACGTTCAGCGAGTCGGTGAGCTGGCGGGAGACCGAGGTGGCGCAGGACGAGGTCAAGAGCGTGGAGGAGGCGGTGAACGTCCTCCTGCTGGGAACGGACAAGGTGGCCACCTATACCGTGGTGTCGGGCGACACGGCCTGGGACATCGCGATGGAGTACGACCTCACCACCGACCAGCTGGCCCGGGCGAACCCGGGAGTGGACCTTGAACTGCTCCAGCCGGGACAGCAGCTGACCATCACCTACAAGGAACCCTACGTGCACCTCCGCTCGGTTGCCCAGCGCCAGGTCGAGGAGGGCATCCCCTTTGTGGAGGAGACCGTGGAGGACAGCAGCCTCTGGCCGTGGGAGTCTGAGATCGTCACCCCGGGGAAGTGGGGCAGCCGGGTGAAGATGCTCCGGGAGTACCGGGAGGATGGCGAGCTGGTCTCGACCGAAGTGCTGAACGTAGAGGTGCTCTCGCAGCCGCAGCGGCAGGTGCGCAAGGTAGGCACCAAGCAGGTACCCGATATGGGTACGGGCTCGCTGATCCTGCCCGTGGTCGGCGACCTGACCTCGAAGTTCGGGCCTCGCTGGGGTTCGTGGCACAGCGGGATCGACCTGGCCACGTCGACGGGCACGCCCGTGAAGGCCGCAGACAGCGGCATCGTGACCTTTGTGGGCTGGGACGGCGGCTACGGCAAGCTCGTCAAGATTGACCACGGCGGCGGCAAGATGGTCACCTACTACGCCCATCTGTCTGGATACAACGTATCGGTGGGCCAGGCGGTGAACAAGGGAGACGTGATCGGGTACGTGGGGAACACAGGCAACTCCACCGGTCCGCACCTTCACTTCGAGATCCGCATTGACGGCCAGCCGGTCAACCCGCTGAACTACTATCCCTAACCGGCGTCTGCGCGGGCCGCGGGCACACCGCCCGTCGGCCCTTTTCGTATGGGGTTTGGAAGCGCTGCAAAGGCTATCCCTGGGCAGGGAAATCTCACAGGCGGAGGCGCATCTACCCAGGAGGAGATGCGGCGCGATTGGGCGAATCTTTCAAAAAGCCATCGCATGATGCTGCCCGTCTCGACATGCTCTCCAGGGGAGGGTGCGGAATGGAAAGGCCCAGGGGGACCAAGAGCAAGGCTGACCAGATCAAGGCTTTCCTGAGTCAGTACCAGCCGAAGCTGTCAGAGGCGCGCGGGTTCCTCCAGTTCATGCTGTCCAAAGAAGAGATCCTTCGCCGCACCGAGATCGTATCTGACCTGACGGGCGCCGACTGCGCCATTCTCGTTTCCGCCAAGGGTTCGGGCACGTGGCCCTTCCTGTTCCGCCTTGGCGACAAGGTTTATACGAAAACCTCGCAGGCGGTGGTCGAACTGATGAAGGCGGTGCCTGAGCGCATCGCCTTGTGCCTCTCCACCGCGCCGCCGGAGTGGAGCGAGGAGCGGCAGGAGTTCCTGGAGACGCTGGCCCGCTGGCACGACGAGGTCTTCCAGGAAGATCTGGAGCGGGTTACCCGCCGTCAGGAACTGCTGCGGCGCATCGACGAGGCCCTCGACGCCGGCGACCGGGAGACCTTCGCACAACTGGCTGCAGAGCTGCGCCGGCTGGGCTGATTCGCTCCGGTGCGCAGGCAACCGGGGTCCATCGGAAGATGGGCCCCGGTTCTGCGCGCCGCCGCATTCTGGCAGCCCTCCCAAGGGGCGCACATGGCCCTTTTGCGGGGCGCTGTTCTATACTCAGAGTGGCCCCGCATGTCCCGCCGGCAGGGCGCTGATCCACCCCGGTCCGCAACGTGACAATGGGTTACGGGTCCGGAAGGAACGGGCCGTGGGCTCAGCGAAATTGGCGCACTGTGAGGATTGTTAAGGAGAGGACACGATGGCAGATCGCATCCTGGTGGTGGACGACGAGCGGCCGATTGCGGAGATCTTGAAGTTCAGTTTCGAGCGAGAGGGCTTCGAGGTCGAGATGGCCTTTGACGGGGAGGAGGCCGTGGCGAAGGCCAGGGCCATTCCGTTTCAACTCGTCATCCTCGACATCATGCTTCCCAAGCTGGACGGGTTCTCCGTCTGCCGGGAGATTCGAAGCTTCTCCTCGGTTCCGATCCTGATGCTGACGGCCAAGGAGGCCGAGGTCGACAAGGTGCTGGGACTGGAACTGGGGGCCGACGACTACGTGACCAAGCCCTTCAGCCCGCGGGAGCTGATCGCGCGCGTGCGCGCGATTCTGCGGCGCACCCGGCAGAGTGAGGCGGTCGCCGGTCACAAGGGCGCGGCCGATGAGATCCTGCGGGAGGGCGACATCACCATCAACCTCACCAGCTACGAGGTGCGCAAGGGCGACCGGGTTCTGGAGCTGACGCCCCGGGAGTTCGAACTCCTCCGCTTCCTCATGTCGCACCCGGGGCAGGTGTTCTCACGCGAGGCCCTGCTCGAGGAAGTCTGGGGTTACGACTACTACGGTGACGTCCGCACGGTGGATGTGACGGTGGCCCGCCTCCGCGAGAAGCTGGAGGAGAACTCGGCGCGGCCAGAGTACATCAAGACCCGCCGGGGGGTTGGCTACTACTTTCAGCGCTTCAGCTGAGCAGGGAGGGGGGAGCGCGTGCTCCGTAGCATCCAGGGCAAGTTGGTCGTGGTCTACCTCCTGCTGATCGTGGTCGCAATGGAGCTCGCCAGCCTTTACCTCCTGCGAGAGCTGGAGCGCAGTTACATCGGCAAGGTGCAGGACGACCTGCACCAGAGTGCCCAGCTCCTGGCCGGCCAGTTGTCCAACTTCATCGTGGACGGCAGCCTCGACGCGGCGGCGGTCGACCAGTACATGGAGCGCTGGCCCGGCGAGGTGCTGGTGCTGGATGCCAACGGCGTGGTCATCGGGGCCACTGCGCGCCTTTCCAACCGGGAAGAGCTCCTGGGGCTCAAGTTCAGCCACGACGACGTCTCGCCCGCCTTCTTCGGCAACATCAACCGGCGGATCGGGCAGGAAGGCGAGCGGCGGATGGCCTACGAGGCCGTTCCGATCACGGTGGACGGCAACGTAATCGGCGTGATCTACCTGAAAGACTCCCTGGAAGAGGCTTACGCCCGCCTGAGCGACCTGCGCGACATCCTGCTGGTCGCAACGCTGCTGGCCATGGCTTCGACGGTGGTGCTGAGCTTCGCGCTGGCCCGCACCATTACCGGCCCGATCCGGGAGCTCACCCGCACCGCGGCGCAGATCGCCGGTGGCAACTTTGATCAGGTGATTCCCGTCCGCTCCAGCGACGAGATCGGCCAGCTGGGCGAGATGTTCAACCGGATGAGCCGGCAGCTCAAGGAGACCATGGATGAAATCCAGGAGGAAAAGAGCCAGGCTGAGGCCATCCTGACGCACATGGCCGACGGCCTGATGGCTCTGGATGGCAGCGGGCGCATCATCCGGCTCAACCCGGCGGCGGAGCGGATGTTCCAGGTTTCGCAGGCGCAGGCGGTCGGGCTCCACCCCCAGGAGCTGGCCGGGGGTTCGGGGCTGGAGGAAGCGCTCCTCGAGGCCTGGGGACAGAGCAGCGTGCTCTCGCGGCAGGTGCGCCTGAAGGACCGCGTCCTTCAGGCTTACATCACGCCGCTCAGGAGCGACGGGCAGCACCCGGCCGGCACGGTCATCGTTTTCCACGACATCACCGAGCTGGAGAAGGTGGAGCGGCTGCGGCGGGAGTTCGTGGCCAACGTCTCGCACGAACTGAAGACGCCGCTCACCACGGTGAAGAGTTACGTGGAGACGCTCCTGGACGGGGCCGCCGACGACCCGGAGGTGCGCACCCGCTTCCTCCAGGTGGTGGACAGCGAGACCGAGCGCATGGCTCGCCTGGTGCGGGACCTGCTCCAGCTCACGCACATGGACGAGGGCACCGGCACCTGGACATTCGGGCCGCAGGACATGGGCGAACTCGTGGCCGAGGCGGTGGCCCGCCTGCGGGTCCAGGCGGAGCAGAAGAGGCTCACCGTCACGTGTGCGGTCGCACCCGGGACCCCGGCGGCGTACTGCGACTATGAGAAGGTCCAGCAGGTGGTCATCAACCTGCTGGCGAATGCAATCGAGTTCACGCCCAGCGGGGGCCAGATCCGCATCACCATCGCCCCGGCAGGGGGCGAGGTGCGGGTGACCGTCGCCGACACGGGCATCGGCATTCCCCCGGAGGACCTGCCCCGCATCTTCGAGCGGTTCTACCGGGTGGAGAAGGCCCGTTCCCGCACCATGGGCGGAACCGGCCTCGGACTCTCGATCGCCAAGCAGATCGTGGAGCTCTCCGGGGGCAAGATCGACATCGAGTCTGAGGTAGGCAGGGGGACGGCCGTCACGTTCACCCTCCCCGCCGCCGGCGCTGCGGAGGTGAACGCCCCGTGAGACACGCCCCGGTTGGGCGGGAGGTACTGCTGAACCTCCTGCTGGTCGCCCTGGTGGGCTCCAGCCTGTTCCTGTCCGTGAAAATCTGGTATCCCGAGCCGCTCTTCGGCGGCCAGAGCACCACCGAGCCAAGCCTCCAGCTGCAGCCGCCGCCGACCATTCGGGAGATGCCCGAGGTGTTCCGCCCCACGCGGGTGACCATCCGGGACGGTCAGGGCCACGCCGCTGAACTGCACACAGGTTCCCCCACGTACGCCACGCTCTGGCGGCCGATTCGGGAGGCCGTGACGGGCCTGTACGTCGGGGGCGGTGCGGTGCTCATCGACGGGCTCCCGGAAGCGGCCGCCACGGGGCCATCGCTGCAGTTGCACCTCCCGGTGGCGCTCCTGGTGAGCGAGTGGGCCGAGCTCCTGCAGTGGGACGCCCCCTCGCTGCGCAACGGGGCGATCTGGGTGGACCGGCTCATCATCACGCTGGGCGAGCCGGCCTCCATCTACCTTTCGGGCCCGGCCGGCTTCGACCTCTACCTGGCCGACCTACCCGACGAGCGGTGCGAGACCCTGGCCGGCTACATTCGGCACATCGACGCCACGCTCTACCGGCCCTACCGCCAGGTGGAGGCGGAGGAACTGGGCGTGACCGTGCTGTCTGACGTGACGGTGCCCGACGTGCAGGTCATGCCGGCGGCGCGGGTCCTGGTATCGCTCCCGAACCAGCAGGAGGAGGAGGCGCGCTACTTCCCCGACCTGTCGGTGGTCCGGCAGATCGACGAGCGGGGCGCCCGCAGCCTGACGGACGGGCAGCGCGTGCTGCGGCTCACGAGCGCCGGCGTGCTCCAGTTCCGCACGGCCGACACGAGCGACGTGACCGAACCGCTGCAGATGGCGGAGGCGCTCGAGGTGGCCCGGGAATGGGTGGGCTCCCGCGGCGGCTGGCCCCAGGATCTGGTGGTGCGCCGGTACGTCCGGGATCAGGGGACGGGCCAGCTGGAGTTCGGAGTGCACACCGGGTGGTCCTACCCCGTGGAGTCCCTGCCGGGAGCCGTGCAGGTGCACGTCTCCGCAGCGGAACGGGTCGTCTACTTTGAACGTACCCCGACGGTGCAGAACGTGTTTTTCGACGGCGACCCGCTGCCGATCATCACCCCCGAAGCAGCCCTGGCCCATGCCCTGCCCGCGGCACCGGTGCTGCAGACCGAGCCGGTGAGGGCGATCTACCTCACCTACCTGCTCAAGCCCAGCACCAACACCCCGGGGGAATGGGTGGCCGATCCCACCTGGGTGATCCAGGCTGCCGACACCCTGGTGTATATCTACGCGGTGGACGGCGAGTACCCGCGGCCGCCTAAAGTTGTGCATTGAGGCGAACGGGGGCGTAACCTTTTTGGCCGTTCGTTCGTTACGGAGGTGGGGGAGTGGACTGGACGAGGGCCCGCGCCATTCTGATCGTGGCTTTCGCTTTGGTCAACCTGGTCCTGGCCGTCTCCCTGTGGATGCCTAAGGATGACCTGGCTTCTGCCGAGCCCACGGCCCGGTCGCAGCTGGCGCAGCTGCGGTCGCGGCTGGACGAACGGGGGTTGCTCCTGCCGAGCAGCGTTGTGATACCCGCGACGCCGGAACCCATGAATTTCCTGCGCGTGGAGTTCCGGCCCTACCCCGCAAATGATGGGGCGGCCGGCGAATCCTCTGGAGGAAGCGCGCCTGCCACGGATCTGCGCTACCGGAACGACGCCGCAACCCGGGAGACGGTATTCCTGCCCGCGTATCCGCAGGACTGGCCGGCTCCCGATCTCTCGGACCGCGCGGCGCTGCGCACGGCGGCGGAAGGATTCCTGCAGACCCACGGCCTGCTGCCTGACGACGCACAGCTGTCGGGCATCTTCAGTCGGCCATCCGGCGCCATGGTGGAGTTCGTGCCGGCGTACGAGGGGTTGCCGGTCTACTCTGGCTACCTGCGCGTCTACTTCAGCGAACGGGGCATCGAGCGGGTGGTCCGGCACTGGGTGCATCCAGTGGGCTTCAAGGAGGGCCCGCCCAAGGCGGTTCGGCCCGCGGCGGAGGCCCTGCTGCGGCTGGCGGGCCACCTGGAGCAGGAGAGCGACGAAGTGCTTACGATTGTGGACGTCCATCTCGGGTACTATTCGGGGCCTTCGGTGACGGTCTCTGTAGCTGACGAGGTCAGCGCCTGGGAAACGGTGCCTGTATGGCGGATCACGCTGGACAACGGGTTGATCTACTACGTGAACGCATTCAACGGCGAGTTGGAGTCCTGATCCTGGTATTCCAGTACTGCGCCAGACCGGCAAGGAGGAAGGGTTCTTGACCACGTTAACGATTCGCGGCGGTCGTCCTCTCAAGGGCACCATTCGAGTGAGCGGTCGCAAGAACGCGACGCTGCCGCTCATTGCCGCGTCCCTGCTCGCGGAAGGGACCAGCCGGCTCGAGAACGTGCCGCAGATTCACGACGTGCTGGTGTACCGGGACCTGCTGATCGGGCTGGGCGCTCGGGTGGACTGGGACCCGGTGCGCGGCGTGCTCACGATCCATACGGACGGCGTGCGGCCCGGCGAGCCGGACTACCACCTGGCCTCGTCGATCCGAGCCTCCTATTACTTATTGGGCGTGATGCTGACCCGGTACGGCGAGGCGAGCGTGCCGCTGCCCGGCGGCGACAAGATCGGCACGCGACCCGTGGACCAGCATTTTAAAGGGCTGAGGGCTCTGGGTGCGGAGGTCTGGCTGGACCGGGGCATGATCCGGGCCCGGGCCCGGCGGTTGCGGGGCGCGAGCGTGTACCTCGACGTGGTGAGCGTGGGGGCAACCATTCAGGTGATGCTGGCTGCCTCGCTGGCGGAGGGCACGACGGTGATTCAGAACTGTGCCCGGGAACCGCACGTGGTCGCGGTGGCCAACTTCATCAACGCCTGCGGCGGCAAGGTCTCTGGCGCGGGCACCGACACGATCCGGGTGCGGGGCGTGGACCGGCTCACGGGCACGGTGCAGACCGTGATCCCGGACGACATCGAGGCGGGCACCTGGATGATGGCGGCCGTGATGACCGGCGGGGACGTGACGCTGCAGAACGTGATTCCCACGCACCTCACGCCGATCATGGCGAAGCTCAGGGAGGCGGGAGCCGAGGTCTACGAGATGGGCGACGCCGTGCGGGTGGTCGGCACGGGCCGGCCCCGGGCGGTTAACGTGAAGACGCTGCCCTACCCCGGCTTCCCCACCGACGCGCAGAGCCAGATGACGGCCCTGCTGTCGCTGGCGGACGGGACAAGCTATGTCACCGAAACGCTCTACGAGGATCGGTTCCGCTTTGTGCCCGAACTGGTGCGGATGGGCGCCAACATCCGCGTGGAGGGCCGAACGGCCATCGTGAAGGGCGTCGAGCGGCTCTACGGCGCCCCGGTGGAGGCGACGGACATCCGGGCTGGCGCGGCCCTGATCCTGGCCGGCCTGGCCGCCGAGGGCGAGACGACCATCTATGGCCTGGAGCACGTGCAACGGGGCTACGAGAAGCTGGAGCAGAAGCTGCTGGCCCTCGGGGCGCAGGTACAGCTGGAACGACAGGGAGTCGCCGTGGGATAGCGAACACTAAGGGCGGTGCCATTCGGCACCGCCTTATTGGTTGGCAGGGGGTCTTACCGTGCACATTCGCCTGGTGACCGTCGGCAAGGTGAAGGAGCGCTACCTCCAGGAGGGGATACGGGAGTATCTCAAGCGGCTCGGCCCGTACGCCCGGGTGGAGGTGGTCTCCGTGCCGGACGAGCCGATTCCGGAAGGGGCCTCGCCGGCGCAGGAGGAGCAGGTGAAGCGGCGGGAGGGGGAGCGGATCCTGCGCGTCCTGGGCCAGGGCGGCCCGGAGCACGTGGTGGTGCTGGATGCGCGTGGGAAAAACCTCTCGTCGGAGGAGCTGGCGGCTTTCCTGGCGGAGCGCGCCCTCAGGGGGGACTCGAGCCTGGCCTTCGTGGTCGGCGGCTCGCTGGGCCTCGATCCCGCAGTGCTTGCCCGGGCGGACACCGTGCTGTCGCTGGGGCGGATGACGTTTCTGCATCAGATGGTGCCGTTGATCTTGTTGGAGCAGATCTATCGGGGGTTCAAGATAAACCGGGGGGAGAAGTACCATAAGTAGTTATCCGACCTCGGAATGACCAGTGACCTGAAAATCACCGGTCAACGGCCATGCAGAGTCCCTTGACGCTCACGTGGCTCGTTTGGCCACCGCTGCGTGCATTAGCATACTGGTATTTCAACAGTGTTCCCCACCGCTGCGAAGGTCTTCTAAGCGGCTGGACCAGGCGCACTCGCACCCGAAAAGATTGGGGCCCATGCCTGTGGCTAAGCCTCATCCGGCGTCCAGGGCTTGTTAAAATACAAATCTAGAGCCTTCTGGATGATCGTTGCTGGGGGATCACCCCTAAGAGAGCAGCCGGCAGAGTCAAAGTCGTCAGCACCCCGGTTAGCGACCAAGGCATCCTCCAGGATCGTACGGGCCCAGTCATTGCGAAGATAGTTGAAATTGTTCTGTCCGAAAGTCTTCCTTCTGGGCGCACCACTCTTGAGCAGAGGGCAGTGGCGCTGTATGTCCAAGGGCACCGGGACAGCAAACCGTGCGCTCAGCTCGAAATTGCCAGTGAACCAGCCCACCGATTCAAGGTCAAATTCGCACTCAGAGAAGAACCCGACTATGTAGTACCTACCATCACGGGGGTTCTTGGATGCTACAAACAGGAACCCCGCACCGTTGTGATCATCTACGTACTCACGAGGATTGACATTCAGTGGAACGTAGCCGCCATACTCCACCAACTCCGACCAGTTGAAGAGAAGGGCATCGGCATGATCATCGGGGTGCTCTTCAGTCCATCGAAACTGCGACTTGCCTGGCTGAGTTGGGTCAATCGTTGTCCAACCGTTGTCACTCCATAAGACGTTGGCCATCACGTGCCGGAAGGGCGAGGCTTTCACTGCATACGCCTCCTGAACGACTTTTTGCTTCTTGGGTACGATTTGGATAGAGAGCAATCCTGCTGACCGGTCAGGACGCAAATTGGGTCTAACTGCGAAGCCTAACAATTGTTGAACCGGGTCGAAGCCACATTTGCGTGGCTTCGACCCGTTCTCTGGAAGCGAGGGATCACACGCAGGTACAGGTGGTATGGCTTGTCAACGCGACCTGTCTACGTTAACCGTCTGCGCAGACCCTCCGCCCACGGCCGCTCCGGCTGCGCCACCGAACCCCGCCCTGGCCACGCCAGCCTCGTGAGCCTGCCAGCGGAAGATGCGGTGGTAGACGCCCCGGCGCTCCATGAGCTCCTGGTGGATGCCGGACTCGATATTGCGCCCCTTCTCGAGCACGTAAATCCGATCGCAGTTGAGCACGGTGGAGAGGCGGTGCGAGATGATCACCGTGGTCTTTCCGGCGCGCACCTGCCGGATGTTCTCCCACACGTGCGCCTCCGTGGCGGAGTCGAGGTTGCTGGTGGCCTCGTCCAGGATCAGGACCGGTGCGTCCCGGAAGAGGGCCCGGGCGATGCCCAGGCGCTGCGCCTGGCCGCCGGAGAGGTTCGCACCCCCGGCGGCCAGCTGACTCTCGTACTTCCGCGACAGGCGCTGGATAGACTCGTCCGCTACGGCGAGGGCGGCGGCCCTGCGCACCTCCTCGAGGGGGGCCGCCTTGCTCAGCGTGATGCTATCCAGCACCGATCCCTCGAACAGGTACGGTCTCTGAAACACGCTCAGGTGCTTTCGCAGGTGCTCGCGATCCAGTTCGAGGAGCGAGTGGCCGTCGAACCCCCACGATGGCCACGTGCTCACCAGGCCGGTCGATCACCACCAGGGAGTCCATCAGGAAGACCGCAAGCCGCGGCCCGTCCTCGGCGAGCGCAAGCAGGAACGTCAGCAGACCGAACACGAAGACGATCTCGCCTGTCGTCATGCCGCCGCCGACCACCTGGACCGCGGCGAGCCACAGCACGAGGGCCGTCGTGGCGGAGTTGATCAGCGTGACGGCCGCGGAGGCATACGCCTCGTACTCCTGCAGCCTGCGCCCGGTCAGGGAGGATTGCTCCACCTGCTCCAGGATCGACTGGCCGAGGGTTTCCTCTGCCTGGAAGACCTTCGCGGGCTTGATCGAGTCGATCGCATCCAGGAAGTAGTGGGACAGCATGCCCAGTTCGTCGCGATGGCGGGTGGCCATCCGGCGCACCGTCGGGGCAAACAGGGCGATCGTGGCGCCGGTGACCGCCAGGGAGAGCAGCACGAGCACGCCCACCCGCCGGGAGTGCGCCATCAGCAGAACGAAGGCCACGACCAGTGCGGTCGCGTTGCCGGCCACCAGGATGATTCCCTGCCCCAGTGCGCGCTGCAGGTCCTGCGTGTCGGTCAGGCGGTTGGCCAGCGCTCCCTGGCAGCGCGCCTCAACCGTATGGGCGGCGAGTCCCAGCAGGTGGAGCACGTATTCCCGCGCGTAGGCGACCTGGAGCCGGCTGCCCACGAGGGCCTCGGCCTTGGTCCGGATGATCTGCAGGACGGCTCTGAGCACCTGCACCGCGCTCACCCCCCTGTTCGTTTATCCTACAGCGAAAGTCTGAGTAATGCAGACATACGGAATACTTGTTTAAAACAGCAAGTCTTATCTCGTCCCCGCCCCGTGGGCCAGCCCGGAACCCGAGTCCTGTGCCGGGAGACGGACTGCCAATAGCAAGACCGGCTCCGTACCTCCAGGTAGGTATGCAGCCGGTCGCATCGGCCCGCCCCTTCAGGGGCGCGGTTCTGTTGTTGAAATCGCTTGACATAAATCGTCGCCTGTGGTTTTCATCCGAAGTAGGGCAGGCACAGCGTACGGAGGGAACCTGCGGCGCCGACCCGAACCGGGCAACCCCCGTCCGCCCGGCTGGCGCCGGGGCTGCCTGCTCGGTTGCGACCACCGAGGTTCACCGCTTCAACCCGCCCGGGCTCTTATGGCGAGTGCACGCGGCCAGAAAGGAGGCGGTCAGGTTGGCGCAGCGCAGACTTGTGGTTTCTGACATTCACGGCGAGAGCCAGCGGCTTGCGAAGGTGCTGGCGCTGGCCCACTACGATCCGGCGGCTGACCGTCTCTTCCTGCTGGGAGATTACATCGACCGGGGCCCCGATTCCAGAGGAACCCTGGAAATCGTGGAAGAGCTGGTCAGCAGGGGAGCCGTTGCCTTGCTCGGCAACCACGACCTGATGATGGTGAGCACCTATCACAACGCGGGTAACCTCCCGCTGTGGCTCTACAACGGCGGCTACACCACCCTGGCGGAGTTCGGCGGCGTGATCCCCGCACGATGGGTGCGCTTCCTGGAGGGGCTGCCCACCCATCACGAGGAACCGGACTGCATCATGGTCCATGCGGGACTGGTTCCGGGTGTGCCGCTAGATGAGCAGTCGGATCAGGACAAGGTATGGATTCGGGAGCCGTTCCTGAGCCAGTACCGCGGAAAGCTGGTCTACTTCGGCCACACTCCCACGTGTCTGCTGCACGGCGAGGAACGCTGGGAACCCTGGTACGGCGAGGACAAGGTGGGCATTGATACGGGAGCCGTTTACGGCGGAGTACTGACTTTGCTGGACATTGATTCCGGGCAGATGTGGACTGCTTGATGGCGTGCCGCCAGTAGGCAGGCGACAGCGCCATAGCCGTGGCCGAGGGTCCGGGTGCGGCGAGACCGGCCGCGGGAAGGGCGAGAGGAGGGCGAACCGGAATGAGTGACGCCAGGAAGGACCACTGTGCAACGTACGCCGCCCGCCAGTGGCTGGGGAGGGACCGACGGGCGTCCGGCGTGGTGGAACTGGCCCGCCACCTGGTGGGGATTCAGAGCCAGATTCCCACCACACCTGCGCTTGCAGCCAGAGCGCGGCTGCCCAGCGCTGGCCCGGACGACATGCGGCGGGAGCTGGAGCAGGCGCGGCGGCTCGTGCGGACGTGGACAGTGCGGGGCACCCTGCACGTCGTCCCGACTGACGATCTGCCGCTGTTCTGGCGGGCACTCCGGCCCGAATGGGAGACGCGGTGGAGCAAGTATCTGGACAACCACGTCTCGCGGGAGCAACGGGAACAGGCCGCGGCGGCCGCCCTGCAGGTCCTCGCCGGTGGGCCGGCCACCCGGACCGAAATCCTGGCCGGCGCGCAGGAGATTCTCGGCTGCCGGGAGGAGTGGCTGGCGTATCTCTTCTCCTCGTGGGGCGGCGTGCTGAAAGACCTGGCCTACGCCGGTCTGGTCGTCTATGGCCCCGAAAGGGAGGGGGAAGCCTGCTTCGTGCGGGTGGAAGACTGGCTGGACCTGCCTGCCGTGGACATGGACCCCGACGACGCCCTGGCCGTCCTCCTGGACCGGTACCTGAAGGCCTACAGCCCCGCCCGGCTGCAGGACTTCGTCCACTGGAGCGGCGTGACCGCGGGGCGGGCCCGGGAGGCCCTCGCCCGCCTGCAGGGGAGGGTGGCCGTGCGGGACGGATGGCTGGTCACGGAAGGAGAAGTTCTACCTGGACGAGGCCCATTACAAGGCGGTCTTCCGCGCCGCCGCTGACGTTGCCGCGGTGATCCTGAACGATGGCCGTGTGATCGGGACCTGGAAGGCCGAGGGGCACCGGGTCACGCCGGAGCTGTTCGCTCCCGTTGCCGCCTCTGTTGCCGCCGCACTCGACCAGGAGGTGCAGGCGCTCTCGGCGTGGCTCAGGCACGCGCGGAGAACGAGTTCGGTGGCACGAAAGACGGTGCCGCCGAACCCCGTGTAGACTCGCCCCTTACGATTTCACACCGAAAGGGCTATTGTGCCACCGAGCGATTCGCAATACCCTGTAGCTACCGCAAGAGGGAGTAGCTATTCAGGGCGGTATCAACAGGCTGACCTCAGGGTCTGGTGCCGCCAGCCAGCGATTGGCCAGGCGAGACTCTTGCACCGCTCCGGCGGTGTAAGAGTCTTTTTTCTGCTTCACCACACGCCGCAGCCAGGGGAGGAAGGTGCCTTGTCCACGCTGATCACGTCGTTCCTCATGGTCGCCCTGGGCGAGATGGGCGACAAGTCCCAGTTGCTCGCACTGGCGCTGACGGCGCGATACCCCGCCGGCCAGGTCATGTTCGGCGTGGTGCTGGCCGCCGCGCTGATTCAGGGCCTGGCCGTGTGCGTCGGCACCTGCCTGGCCGAGATCTTGCCCCTGACGGCGGTCAGCGTCGTGGCCGGGCTCTCCTTCCTGTTCTTCGCCCTGTGGACCCTGTGGGGCGAGGAGTCCGACGACGAGGGGCGCAAGGCGTACCGGTTCTGCCCCCTCCTGACCGTTGTACTCACCTTCTGCCTCGCCGAGATGGGCGACAAGACCCAGTTGGCCACCGTCGCCCTGGCCGCCGGCTTCCGCGACCCGTGGCCCGTGCTGGTGGGGGCGACGGCCGGTATGGTGGTGGCGGACGGCCTGGGCGTGTTCGTGGGCGACCTCCTCCTGCGCCGGATGTCGCCGCGCCTGGTCAGTTACGTCACGGCCGGCATTTTCGCCGCGTTTGGCTTTCTCACGCTGTACCGGGCGATGGGAGCGTCGCCGGCGTCGCTGGCCATTCTGGGAGGGCTGGCCCTCGCCATGGCTGTCGCCTCCCGCCGGCTGGTGCGTGGCGGGAAGCCGCAGACACCCGCGGCAGGAACCGCCTGTGGCGGTGCGGAGGAGTGTGACGCGGGGAGCGAGCGGCTCTGCTGAGCCCGAGAAGCCCAGCGAAACAGAAAGAGCCGGGCCAGGGATGCTTCCCAGGCTCGGCTCTGCTTCCGCTGTGGGCCGTGCTCAGTCCGCCGCGTCCACCAGGTCAGCCTCCGTGACGTTTTGGGTGGACTCCCGAACGTCCTCGAGCTCCAGCTCCATGGCGAACCCGAAGCCGTGGACCGCTTCAGCCGTCACCAGCCCCACTTCCCAGTTCAACTCAAAGGTCGACACCGAAACAGTCCCCTCCTCGCGGCGCCTCTGCCGGCCCGTGTTCTTTGTTCCCAGAATAGCAGGGATCGGTTGCGGTTTCGGCAAATTGGCGGTGAAATGTCGCTCTTTCCGCACAGGCGGCAGGGGAGCGGGCGGTCACGAGGAATGATACCAATTATCGGCGGCGGGTGACCGTTCATCGGGCGAAACGCGCACCTGACCGGTGTGCGACCCTGAAGCAAAGCCAGCGGGGCCGGTGGCAGCGGCGTATCGCCGCACCCCCGGAGGCTGTCTAAAACCAAGGACATTCTCGTTCCGGCCGGCCGACGGTCGGCATCGGACTTTCACCTGGAGGCCAATCAGATGAAGCCCATCGATCGCGCAGCGGTGCAGGAGAAACTGCAGGCATTCGTGGACCGCGACGTTTATATTCACCTGGAGACCACCAATGGCGCGTACGCAGCGGAGTCGGCCGGGGTGAACTCCATGGCCGTCTGCGCCTTCATCCGCAACGCGCGGATCCGCTTCAGCCGGGCGCTCATCACCGGCAACGGCCCCTACCGCGTGGGGCTGCAGATGAAGGAAAACAGAGGCTGGACCTATGCCGAGGGGCTCACCGACTACGAAATCGACGAAGAGGGTCGGCTCCTGCTGGCGGGGCACGACGCTGAGGGGCGCCTGGCCATCGCGCTGGAACTGAGCCACACGCCATTCCCCGGGTAGGAGGCAGACTGGGATGAAGGAACACCTGCTGGTCATCATGCCGCACCCCGACGATGAAACCTTCGCGGTGGGCGGGACGATCGCCCTCTACTCCCGGCGCGGGGTTCCCGTGACGTACGTCTGCGCCACCCTCGGCGAGATGGGCCGGAACATGGGCCGGCCGCCCTTCGCCAACCGCGAGACCCTGCCGCGGCTCCGGGAGAAGGAGCTGCGGGAGGCCTGCCGCATCCTCGGCATCACGGACCTGCGCCTCCTCGGCCTGCGTGACAAGACCGTGGAGTTCGTCGATCCCGGCGAACTGGCCGCGCGCCTGCGCGCCATCATCGAGGAGATCCGGCCCTCGCTGATCATCACGTACCATCCCGACTACAGCGTGCACCCGGACCACATGGCCCTGGGGCGTGCGACGGTAGAGGCGGTGAGGCAGCTTCCGCCGGCGGAGCGGCCCCCGGTGCACACCCGCGCCTTCGGCAAGGCCTCGGCGGTTTTGGGCGAGCCTGACCTCGTGGTGGACGTGAGTCCCGTGTGGGAAACCAAGCTGGCCGCCATCCGCGCCCACCGGTCGCAGAGCCAGCTGATGCTCTCCCGGGCGGAGGCCAACCCCGAGGAGCAGGAGCGTCTCAAGCGGGATCGGGAGCAGGAGCGCTTCTACATCTGGAAGTTCGAGGATTGAGCGAGACCGACCGGGCGAGGCGGGCCCCTTTTCACGGGGACTCGCCTCGATTTGCCTCCCCTGATAGGTCGGGGCGAGACCACCCGTTCTCAGCGCATCAAGCGCATTCTTTCACAAAGAGGAAATACACCGATTAGAGCGAACAATGCGCGCACCACATACGCTGAGAGGGGTGGCTCAGCATGACGCTGACGGGGTATGCCAACAGGATTGCCCGCATCGACCTGACCACAGGCGAAATCCGGTACGAGGCCATCGACCCGGAGGCAGCGCGCAAGTACATCGGCGGCCGCGGCCTCGGGGTCAAGTACGTGTTCGATAACGGGCCGGAAGTCGATCCCCTGTCGCCGGAGAACCTGCTCTGCTTCATGACCGGGCCGGCGACGGGCAGCGCCATCAACATGTCCGGCCGGCTGGCGGTCTGCACGAAGTCGCCGCTGACCGGCGGCGTCACCGACTCCCACATGGGCGGCTGGTCCGCGGCTCGGCTGCGGTGGTCCGGGTTCGACGGGCTGCTCTTCCGCGGCGCGTCTCCCAAACCGGTCTACGCCGTTTGTGAGGGCGGCACGGTGCGGCTGGAGGACGCCTCCGACCTGTGGGGCAAGGGGGTTCGCGAGACCGTCCGCATCCTGCTGGAGCGGCACGGGGGCAGCAACGTGTCGGTGATGGCCATCGGGCCCGCCGGCGAGAACCAGGTGCGCTTCGCCTGCATCCTGAACGAGAACGACCGGGCCTCCGGCCGGGGCGGCACCGGCGCCGTGATGGGCTCCAAGAAGCTGAAGGCCGTCGTGGCCATCGGGGACATCAAGGCGCAGTGGAAGCCCGCCGAGGACCGGAAAGCGGCGTTCGAAGCGGCGCGGAAGACCAGCCTCAAGGCGATCATGGAAGGCGCCCTCACCGCGCCCCGCAAGGGCGGCCTGTCGCTCTACGGCACCAACGTGCTCATGAACATCATCAACGAGGTGGGCGCCCTGCCGGCCTTCAACGGCAAGGAGACCTACCACCCGAACGCCGAGGCGATCTCGGGCGAAGCCATCCGGGCGAACTACCTGGCCGAGGAGCCCACCTGCCACGCCTGCCCGGTCGCCTGCAAGAAGCTGGTGGAGATCAAGGAGGGACCGTACGCCGGCGTGCGCACGGAGTCCTTCGAGTACGAGACGGCCTGGGCGCTGGGCGTCAACTGCGGCCTCACCGATCCAGGCGCCATCGCGAAGCTCCTCGACCTCTGCAACGACCTCGGGATGGACACGATCGAACTGGGCAACGTGCTCTCCACCACGATGGAGGCCACGGAACTCGGGCTGGTGGCGGACGGCATCGCCTGGGGCGACGCGGCGCGCATGGTCGAAGTGACGGAGCAGATCGCCCGGGCGGAGGGGCCGATGGGCCAGGCGCTGGGGCGCGGCGCCTACGGTGCCGCCCAGTGGTTCGGCCGGCCCGACCTGGCCAACTCCGTGAAGGGGCAGGCCATTCCGGCCTACGACCCCCGCGGCATCAAGGGCATCGGCCTCGGCTACGCCACTTCCAATCGCGGCGCCTGCCACCTGCGGGGCTACACCGTGGCCTCGGAGATCGCAGGCATCCCCATGCAAACAGACCGCCTGAGCTCCGAGGGCAAGGGTGCATTGCTGAAGACCTTCCAGGACCTCCACGCCTTCTCCGATTCCTTGGATCTCTGCAAGTTCTCGGCCTTCTCAATGGGGGCGGAGGAGTACGCCCAGATCTACAGCGCCGTCACCGGCGTCCCGTTCACGGCGGAGGACGTGATGCGCACCGGCGAGCGTATCTACAACCTGGAGCGCTACTACAACAACCTCGCCGGGCTGGGCGAGGGCAGCGACTACCTGCCGAAGCGGTTCCTCACCGACCCGGCCACCGGCGGCAGCGCGGGCCAGGTCTCGGAACTCGACCAGATGCTCCAGGAGTACTACGCTGTCCGCGGCTGGAGGAACGGGGTCGTCCCCGTGGAGAAGCTGCGGGAACTGGAGATCGTCTGAGCCGTGCAAATCCGGCTTTACGCCACGCTGCGCGACCTGGCGGGAGCGGCGCGGGTGGAGGTTCCCGCTGCACCGGGCGAACCCACCGGTGCGGTGCTCCGGCGCCTGGTGGAGCGGTGCCCCGGGCTGGACGGCCACGTGCTGACGCCGGATGGTACGGCGCTGCTGCCGCATGTGCAGGTGTTCATCGCCGGCCGCTCGATCCGCGATCTGCAGGGGCTGGCGACGCCGGTGCCTCCAGGAGTCGATATCGCCGTGTTTCCCCCCGTGGCCGGGGGATGAGCGAGGGCTCGCCCGCTGCCCGCCTGCGAGCCCTCCGCATAAAGACGGTGCGGGCGACGAAGGTTATGAACCAGTGCGCGTCCGCTCCGTTACCCGGCCCGTGGTAAAGTGGTGCACCCAGTCGCAGAGGAGGTCCACGTGCCGCTGAAGCTCCTCCGCGTCGTACAGCGGCGGACTGAACACCACCGCGACGCAGCGGCGGGAGCCCTCATGAGTGGCGGTGCGGACCGAGTCGGTGAGCGGCGACCCGCAGGGGCCGGCCGCGTCCCGGAGCACCGGCTTGCCTCGGGTTTCGAGTTCGGTGCCGGCCAGCGTGAGGTAGCGCTCGCCCTCCCGGCCCACACCCAGGCTGAGGGCGGGGCCCTCGAGCCGGTCGGCGTCATACAGGCCGATCGGCAGTCCCGAGACGGCCGACCAGACGTTGACCAGGTCGACGATCAGGCTCACCTGCGGCAGCCCGTCTCCCTTCACGATGCGCCGGAGCAGTCGTTCCGAGGAGACCCGATAGCGGGAGGGATCGGTGCCCAGCGCCTTGAGCACCTTGCGCCAGCCGGCCACGGCGGGCAGCTGGCTGATCTCCTCCAGTTTCAGGACCGCCCGGGTCTGGGCGACCGTGGCGTCGATGAGGGACTGCAACGCGGGCGTGGCGGGCCCGTTCTCCAGGCCCTCGATATTGACGGCCTCCAGGGTAAGGAATGGCACCTGGTGTGCGAGGGCCGGATCGATGGTGACCTGTGGCAGTTCAAGCACCCCCCTTTTCCCATGTTGCGCTATGACGTACTTCGGAAGTACGAAGGAATCCTGCTGGACAGGCCTGCGCGGATTTCAGATACTACTAGTAGTATCGCCCTTACATGGAGCAGAAGGAGTGACACGGCATGGTGGAGCGCACGTTCACGCTGACTAACCCCACCGGGCTTCACGCCCGGCCCGCTGCGATATTCGTGAAGGAAGTGCAGAAGTTTGCCGGAACCGAGATTCTCGTACGCAAGGGCGAACGCGAGGTCTCGGCGCGCTCGCTGCTGTCGCTGCTGAGCCTCGGCATCGGTCAGGGGGAGACCATCGTTATCCGCTGCGAGGGCCCGCAGGAGAAGGAGGCGATGGAGGCCCTCGCGGCACTCATTGAAGGTGGTTTCGGTGAGTGAACGCGTCTTGCGCGGGGTCGCCGCCTCGGCAGGCGTGGCGATGGGCCCTGCGGTAGTCTACAGGGAGGCGCAGCCTGACCGGCCGGCAGCGGCGGCTGGCACGCCGGCGGAGGAGCAGGCCCGGTACGAGGCAGCGTGCCGCCAGGCCGAGGCGGAGCTCTCCCAGCTGGCCGAGCGGGCGGACAGCCAGAGCCGGGAGATTCTGAGCGCGCACCAGCTGATGCTTCAGGACCCGGAGCTCCACGGCCGGGTTGCGCAGGCGATTCAGGCGGGGCAGCCCGCCGAGGAGGCGGTGCGCGCCGCAGTGGAGCAGTTCGCCGGCATGCTGGAGGCGCTGGACGACCAGTACCTGCGGGAACGGGCTGCCGACGTGCGCGACGTGGGCCGGCGCCTGGTGGCAGCCCTGAGCGGCCGCACCGTCGGAATCCGGCTGGAGCGGCCGGCGGTGGTGATCGCCCGCGATCTGGCCCCCACCGATACCATCGGGCTGGAGCGGTCGCTGCTCCTGGGTTTCGTCACCGAGCAGGGCGGGCCGACGTCCCACACCTCGATCCTGGCCCGCTCCTGGGGGATCCCGGCGGTGGTGGCGGCCCACGGGGTGCTGGAGGCGGCCCGGGACGGCATGACCGTTGCGCTGGACGGCGACGCCGGCGAGGTCGTCCTCGAACCAGACGCCGGGACCCGGCAGCGCTACGAGGCGGCCATCGCCCGCGCCCGGCAGCAGGCGGAGCGTGAC
The DNA here is from genome assembly GCF_040797425.1 of Symbiobacterium sp. NCBI lineage: Bacteria > Bacillati > Bacillota > Clostridia > Eubacteriales > Symbiobacteriaceae > Symbiobacterium > Symbiobacterium sp. Next base: position 46,200 of record NZ_JBFNEH010000011.1, read on the forward strand.
CGGGCCGAGGCCTCGCTGCCCGGGGAGACGCCGGACGGGGTGCGGGTGGAGCTGGCCGGCAACGCCGGCTCGCCGGCCGAGGTGGCCCTGGCGATGGCGAAGGGTGCCGAGGGCGTCGGCCTCCTGCGGTCGGAGTTCCTCTTCATGGGGCGGGATACCGCTCCCACCGAGGAGGAGCAGTACCAGGCCTACGCAGAGGCGCTGCGGAATGCCCAGGGCAAGCGCGTGATCATCCGCACCCTGGATGTCGGCGGCGACAAGGACATCCCCTACCTGGGGCTGCCGAAGGAGCAGAACCCCTTCCTGGGAGTGCGGGCGCTCCGGCTCTGCTTCCGCAGGCCCGAGCTCTTCCGGACGCAGCTCAGGGCGCTCCTGCGGGCGTCGGTGCACGGCCGGCTGGCCATCATGTTCCCCATGGTCAGCGGCCTGGACGACTTGCGCCGGGCCAAGGCGGCCCTGGCGGACGTGCGCCGGGCGCTGGAGGCGGAGGGCCACCCCGTGGCCGATTACGAGGTGGGCATCATGGTCGAGATCCCCTCCGCGGCGCTGCTGGCCGAACACCTGGCACCGGAGGTGGACTTCTTCTCCATTGGCACCAACGACCTGGTACAGTACACGCTGGCCGTGGACCGGGGCAACCCGGAGCTGGCCAGCATGTACCAGCCCTGCCATCCTGCGGTGCTGCGCCTGATCGACCGGGTGGTGCGGGCGGCCCACGACCACTCCAAGTGGGTGGGCGTGTGCGGCGAGATGGGCGGGCTGCCGGAAGGGGCGCTTCTGCTCCTGGGACTGGGCGTAGACGAGCTCTCCATGGCGCCGGCGCTGCTGCCGCGCATCCGGCGGCTGGTGCGGGCGACGCCCTTCGCCAAGGCCCGGGCCGTGGCCGAGCGGAGCCTCGCACTGGGCACGCCGGAGGAGGTTCTGACGCTGGTGGAGCCGCTGCTGCGCCGGGGCGAGTAGTGCGCTCAGGAGAAACGCCTGGTGGCGCGAGAAGCATGTGCACAGAAGCGCGCGCGGTGCGGCCGCCCCCCCGCCCGCTTCTCTTGTGCCCCACGCCGAACGCACCAGTCCTGACGGGAGCCCCGTGGCACCGGAGGACCGGGACGGACGCTGCCGGGCGTGGCGCGGCGGGCCGGATGACCGGCTACACGGAAGGGTTCGGCGCGACCTGAACCGCCGGGTCGGCCTGTTCCTCCTCCTCCCGTTCGGCGAACTGCAGCCGCCAGAGCTTGTAGTACAGGCCCCGCTTCGCGATGAGCTCCTCGTGGGTGCCCTGTTCGTGGATGCGTCCCTTGTGGAGCACGATGATCTTGTCGGCGTGCTGGATGGTGGAGAGCCGGTGGGCCACGATGAAGGTGGTGCGACCGGCCGTGAGCCGCTTCAGGGCCCGCTGGATGAGGGCCTCGGTCTCGGAGTCGACGGAGGCGGTGGCCTCGTCGAGCACCAGGATGGGCGGGTCGAAGGCGAGCGCCCGGGCGAAGGAGAGCAGCTGCCGCTGGCCGGCCGAGAGCGTGGCCCCCCGCTCGGCGACGGGCTCGTCGTAGCCCAGGCGCAGCTCCCGGATGAACTCGTCGGCTCCGACCGCCCGGGCGGCCTCCCGGATGCGCTCGTCGCTGATCTCCCTGTTGCCGAGCCGGATGTTGGAGGCGATGTCGCCGCTGAAGAGGAAGACGTCCTGCGCCACCAGGCCGATGGCCCGGCGCAGCTCGGCGGTGGAGACCTCCCGCACGTCGATGCCGTTCACCAGCACCCGGCCCTTCTGCACATCGTAGAAACGGCAGAGCAGGCTGATGATGGAGGACTTGCCCGCACCGGTGTGGCCGACGAAGGCGATGGTCTGCCCGGGTTCGGCCCGGAAGGAGACGTCTTTGAGCACCCACTCGCCCTCGTTGTACGCGAACCAGACGCCCTGGAACTCCACCTCGCCGGAGACCCGGCCCAGCGGTTTGGGATTGGGCGGGTCCACGATGGCGGGCTTCGTGTCCAGCAGCATGAAAATACGCTCGGCTGAGGCCATCGCGCTCTGCAGGATGTTGAACTTCTCGGCCAACTGCATGAGTGGCTCAAAGAAGCGGCGGGCGAGGGTGACGAAGAGCAGGAGCACGCCGGGCGTGAGGTTGCCCGCCAGGGCCTGCAGGCCGCCGTACCAGAGCACCAGGGCGATGGTGATGTTGGCCAGCAGGTCGAGGATCGGACGGAAGACCGCCCACACCATGAGCTGCCGCCAGGAGGCCTGGTTGTAGGCCTCGTTCTCCTGTGCGAACTCGGCGAAGGTCTTCGCCTCCCGGGCGAAGAGCTGCACGATGCGCATGCCGTTCACGTGCTCGGCGACGAAGGCGTTGATGCGGGCCAGCCGCACGCGCACTTCCCGCCACGCATCGCGCGCCTTGGTGGCAAAGAAGCGGGTGTAGTAGGCAACCGCCGGGATGAGCACGAGACTGACACCGGCCAGCTTGGGGTGCGTGCTGATCATCATGATGGCGACGCCGATCAGCATGAACACGTCGCGGAACAGGTTGACCAGCACGCTGGTGTACATCTCGTTGAGCGTCTCGGTGTCGTTGGTCACCCGTGTGACCAGCCGTCCCGCCGGGGTCGTGTCGAAGAACTGCAGGTGCAGCCGCTGCAGGTGGCCGAAGAGCTGCTTGCGGATGGCGTAGATGATCTTCTGCCCGGTGTACTGCAGCAGGAGTACCTCGCCGTACGAGACGACGAAGCCCAGCACGAGGATCACGGTCAGCCAGAGGGCGATCCGGGTGAGCCCTTCCACCGCTACCGGATCGTCGATGCCGAGGACCAGGTAGTTGTCGATGGCCAGCTGCACCAGCTTGGGCAGGAGCAGGTCCAGGCCCACGGAGACGCCCAGCATGAGAATACAGAGGAGCAGGGCCTTCCAGTGGGGCCGGGCGTAAGAGAGCAGCCGGGCCATGAGACGAGCGTCGTAGACCTTGCCCAGGGCCTCTTCTTCGCGGAAGTCCGCCATAAGTTCCTCCTACATTAGGGCTTAGTCGAGACTGGCGATGGCCTCCTCGAGCTGTTGGCGCTGGTAGGTGCGGAAGTAGCGCCCGCGCAGGGCCAGCAACTCCTCGTGGGTTCCGGCCTCAGCGATGCGCCCCCGCTCCAGGACGATGATCTGGTCGGCGTCTTTCACCGCTGCCACCCGGTGGGAGATGATGATGGTCGTGCGCTCCCGCATCACCGGGCGCAAACCGTTCAGGATGCGCTGCTCGGTGGCGGTGTCGACGGCGGAGAGGCAGTCGTCCAGCACGAGGATCGGGGCGTTTTTCAGCAGGGCCCGGGAGAGGCCGACCCGCTGCCGCTGGCCGCCGGAGAGGGTGACGCCCCGCTCGCCGACCATCGTTTCGTAGCCGTGGGGCAGAAACTCCAGGATGTCCTGCTCCACCTGGGCGGTGCGGGCCGCCTGCCGGATTTGCTCCTCCGTCCAGTCCCCCGGTGCGAAGCCGATGTTCTCGGCCACCGTCCGGGAGAAGAGGAAGGACTCCTGCGGCACCGCGGCGATGGAGCGGCGGAGCAACTCCAGCGGCAGGTCGAGCACGTCGATGCCGTCGATGAAGACGGTGCCCCGGGGCGGGTTGAAGACCCGGGCCAGGAGGGCCGCCAGCGTGGATTTACCGCTGCCCGTCCGGCCCAGGATGCCCAGGGTCTGCCCCGGTGCGACGTGCAGGTTGATGCCGTCCAGAACGGGGGGCCCGTCGGGATCATAGCGGAAGGTGAGGTCGCGGATGTCGATCTCGCCGCGAATCTTTCCGTCGGGCGGGGTCACGGTCACCGGGGCGTCCTTCACCTCGGGCTCGGTGAGCAGCACTTCCCGGATGCGGGCGAAACCGGCGAAGCCCCGCTGGATGATGTGTACCACCCAGCCCATGGCGATCATCGGCCAGATGAGCATGCCGATGTAGATCGTGAGGGAGGCGAAGTCGCCCACCGAGATCTCGCCCCGGAGCACCGCCCGGCCGGGGATGGCGATCGCGACCACGTAGCAGAGCCCGGCGAAGAGGTTGACCACCGGGTCGAACAGGCCGTCGATTCGCATCAGGGCCATGAACCGCCGGATGTAATCCCGGTTGGCCCGGTCGAACTTGGCCTCTTCGGCCGCCTCCTGGTTGTAGGCCTTGACCACCCGGACGCCCTCGATGTTCTCCTGCACCACCTCGGAGAGGTGGGCGAAGCTGTCCTGCACCGCCCGGGAGCGGGCGAAGATCGCGCGACCCACGACGGCGATGAGCAGGGCGAGGGCGGGCAGCGGCAGGAGGGCCCAGAGCGAGAGCCTCAGGCCGATGGTGGAGACCATCGCCACGAGGGTCAGAATGGTCATCGCCAGTGAATCGGCGACCATCAGCACGCCCTCGCCGGCGATGCCGCGCACGGCCTGCAGGTCGTTGGTGGCCATCGCCATCAGGTCGCCCGTCTTGTGCCTGTGGAAAAACGAAGCCGGGAGCCGCACCAGGTGCGCGAAGAGGTCGGCCCTCAGGTCGCGCTCCACCAGGCGGGCGGTGCCGAAGACGAAGATGCGCCAGACGAAGCGCAGGAACGCGACCAGCAGGGCCGTGCCCACGATGAGCGCCAGGTAGCGGTAGATGCCGGGCCTGTCCAGGCGGCCCGCCTCGAGGTCGTCCACGAACAGGCCGATCAGCCGTGGTGTCACCAGCTGGAAGAAATCCGTGCCGGTGAGAGCTACCACCCCGAGCAGGTAACGCCACTTGTAGCGGGCCAGGAACCGGAGCAGCGACTGATGGGAAGAAGAGCCGGAAGAGGACATACGCACCTCGCCGTGTACACGAATAGTCGGGGGTTAAGGGCTCGCAACAAAATTAGACGCCACCCCGGAGTGCGGTGTTCCCTCTGATTGGTGGGAGAAAACGGGTTGGCAAGATGAAAAGAGCCACCCCCCTGGCGCGCCAGGGGGGTGGCTCTTCGTGCCAGGCGCCGGGGCTATACGGCGGCAGCCTTGCTGGGGGCGGCCCGGCGGCCCCGCACGCGTACCAGCAGATCGTCGAAGAGCGTGTAGACGACCGGGATCACCACCAGCGTGAGCAGGGTGGAAAGCGTAAGGCCGCCGATGACGACCGTGGCCAGCGGCGCCTCCAGATCCGACCCCTCGGAGAGGCCGAGGGCCAGGGGCAGGAGGCCGAGCACCGTGGTCAGGGTGGTCATCAGCACCGGGCGCAGGCGGCGCGGCCCGGTGACGCGTACGGCCTCGTCCCGCTCCATGACCAGTCGGCGCAGCTGGATTAAGTAGTCCACCAGCACGATGGCGTTGTTGACGACCACGCCCGCCAGCAGAATGAGGCCGATCATGGCCGAGATGTCCATGCTCCGGCCGGTCACCACCAGCGCCAGCACCGCGCCTACCATCGCCAGCGGGATCGAGAACAGGATGACGAAGGGGTGGAGGAACGATTCAAACTGGGCGGCCATGACCAGGTAGACCAGCACCACCGAGTAGACCAGGGTCTTCAGGAGGCCGTCGAGCGCTTCCTCCATCATCTCGTAGTCGCCACCGTAGGCGATCTCGTAACCCGGCGGCAGGGGGAACTCGGCCAGCCGGTCTTTGATGTCGTTGATCACGCTGCCCAGGTCGCGGCCGTAGATCTGGCCGGTGATCTTGACCACCCGCATCTGATCCTCGCGGTCCACGGAGACCGGGCCCACGCCGCGGGTCAGGTCGGCCACCTCGCCCAGGAAGACGGTCCGCCCGACGGGGGTCGCGATGGGGAGCTGCTCAAGGGCGGCGATGTTCTCCCGGATGCTCTCGTGGGCCTGGAGGCGGATATCCACCTCGTCGCCGCCCACCCGGTACTGGGTGACCACCTGGCCGCGGACCGCCGCCTGGACGGCAGCGGCCACCTGACTGGCGGTCAGGCCGTAGCTCGCGGCCCGGGCGCGGTCGACGCGGATCTGCACCTCGGGCAGGCCCTCGCTCACCGAGGTGTCGAGGTCGCGGGCCCCCGGCACCTGGGCGATGATGGTCATCGCCTGCTGTGCCAGTTCTTCCAGCTCCTGCAGATCGTCGCCCTTGATCTGGACCTCGATGCCGTTCCCGCCAGTCTCGATGGTTCCGGTGGCCTGGACGGTCACTTTGGCGCCCGGCAGGAAAATGCGGGTGCGCACGTCTTCCACGACCTCGTCGAGGCTGCGCTTCCGTTCGTCCGGCGAGGAGAGCGTAGCGGTGATGTAAGCCTGATGGGATTGGCCGCCGATGCTGTACGCTCCGCCGGTGGTGCCCACCGACACGAGCATGCTCCGCAGTTCGGGCAGGTCCTCGATCTGGGCCACCACCTGTTCCACCGCGGCCTGGGTCTCCTCGAGGCGGGTACCCGGTGCGAGCTCGATGGTCACGCGGAACTCGCTGGTGTCGCTGACGGGGATGAAGTCCAGGCCCATGCGGGTGAGCAGCACCACGATCAGGGCGAGGCAGGAGACACCGATGGCCACCACCTGCCACCGGTGGCGCAGGGCCCAGTCCAGCAGGCGGCCGTAGGCGGCCTGCAGCCTCTCCAACCACACGCCGATCCGCTCCGAGAGGCGCGCCACCCACGGGATCTGCCGCTTGTGCGCCCGCTCCCGGAGGAGCCAGGGGGCCATCATCGGCACGAGGGTGATGGCGGTGAGCAGCGACATCATCAGGGAAAAGGTGATGGTGAGGGCCAGCTCTCGGAAGAACAGCTGGGCAAGGCCGGTCACCCAGACCACAGGGAGAAAGACGACCACCGAAGTGAGCGTGGACGCGGTGATGGCGAGGCTCACCTCAGCGGCGCCATCCTCGGCTGCCTGTGCGACCTCCTTCCCCATCTGCCGGTGACGGACGATGTTCTCCAGCACCACGATGGAGTTGTCCACCATCATGCCCACGCCCAGGGAGAGGCCGCCCAGGGAGATGATGTTCAGCGTGATGCCTGCAAAATAGACGGGGCCGAAGGCGGAGATGATCGCCACGGGGATGGAGATGGCGATGGCGAAGGTGGCGGGCAGGTTCCGGAGGAAGAAGAGCAGCACCAGAATGGCCAGGACGGCGCCCTGTACGCCGGACGAGGCCACCGACTCCAGCGAGGTGACGATCATGCGGGAGCTGTCGGAAAGGATTCGGGTCTCCACCTTCCCGGGCAGTTCGGCCTCGATCTTCGCCAGTTCCGCCTTGACGGCGTTGGCCACGGCCACGGCGTTGCCGCCGCTCTGCTTCTGGATTTCGAGCGAGACGGCGGGCCGGCCGTCCAGCCAGACCTTCGTCTCCGGGTCGGCGAAGGTGTCGACCACTTCGGCCACATCGCCGAGGCGCACCGTGCCCAGGCGAATGTCCCGGATCTCATCCACGGACTGGTACTGGCCGACGGTGCGGACCAATAGGTTGAGGCTGCCGTCGCCCACCTGGCCGCCGGGCAGGTTCAGGTTCTCGTAGGCCAGCACCTGCGCCACGTCGGTCATGGAGAGGCCGTAGGTCTGCAGCCGCGCCGGGTCGACGATCACCTGGATCTCCCGCTCCAGGCCGCCGTTCACCGTGACGGAGGCGACGCCCTCCAGCCGCTCCAGCCGGGGCTTGATGTTATCCTCGGCCAGTGCCTTCAGCTCGCTCAGGTCATCGGAGCCGGTCAGGCCGATCACCAGCACCGGCAGGGCGGTGGGGTCGATCTTGTAAACCATGGGGGTGCCTACCCCATCCGGCAGGTAACCCTTCACCTGGTCGACCTTCTCCCGGATGGAGAGGGTGGCCTGGTCCATGTCGGTGCCGTAATCGAACTCGACGATCACGATCGACCGCCCCTCGGAGCTGGAGGAACGGACCTTGGTGACGCCGGGGACGGTGCCGACGACCTCCTCCATGGGGCGGGAGACGTGGTTCTCCACCTCTTCCGGCCCGGCGCCCTCGTAGCTGGTGACCACCACCGCCAGGGGAAACTCCATGGCGGGGTAGAGGTCCAGGGGAAGCCGGGAGAGCGACACGAGGCCGATCACGGCCGTGAACAGGTAGAGGACGACGGTGGGGACGGGATGGCGGATGGAGAAGCGGATGAGGCCCCTCACTGTGCAGGACCTCCTCCCACCTTCACGGGTGCGCCGTCGTAGAGCCGGTTCTGACCGGCGACCACCACCTGGTCACCGGCGGCAATGCCTGCCACCAGGAGCTTCTCGTCGCCCCGGACCAGGATGGTGACGGGCGTGCGGTGGGCCACACCGTCCACGACTAGGTAGACGTGTGGCTGGCTGCTCCCCTCCACCACGGCGTCGACGGGCACAAGCACGCCCTCCCGCTCCGCAAGGGGGAACTCGACTTCGGCGTACATCCCGCCCTTGAGCACGCCATCGGGATTGGGGAGGACGACCCGCGCCTTGTAGGAACGGGTCTGCACGTCGATCTGCGGGCTAACGGCCTCCACCTGGCCGGTGAAGGTCTGGCCCAGGGCCGGAACGGAGACGACCACCGAATCACCCGGGTGCACCTGGTTGATGGCCGTCTCCGCCACCCGCGCGTTCACGACCACGGTGGAGAGGTCCACCAGCTGAAACAGCGGCGTGCCCGAGCCGACCATGTTGCCCGGATCCACGTAGCGGGCGGCGATCACCCCGTCGGCCGGGGCGGTGATGCGGGTGCCCTCGTAGCTGGAGGAGGCCAGCTCCACCTGGGCGCGGGCCGCCGCCACCTGGGCCGTGGCGAGATCGAGCTGGGTGCGGATCTGTTCGGCCTGCTGCTGGGACACGGCGCCCTGCTCAAGCAGCGCCTCCAGGCGGGAGGCCTGGCGCGCCGCCTCGGCCCGCTGCGCCTCCGCCTGTTGGAGTTGGGCCCTGGCCGCGGCCAGCTGGTTGGCCAGATCCTCGTCGTCCAACTCCACCAGCAGGTCGCCCTCTGCCACGGTGTCGCCCATCTGACGGTGGACGGCCACCACCTTGCCGGGAACCTTGGCGGTGACGGTGACCGAAAGAACGGGCTCCAACTGGCCCGACGACCGGCTGACGTCGGTGAGCGTGCCGGCCTCGGCCGTGACGACCGAGACGGCAATGGACTGCGTCTCGGGTGTGTTGCTCTGCCCCGATGCGCTGCCGCAGCCGGCGAGGAGCACAGCCAGCAGTGGCACGGCGGCCGCGCGGATGAATCGCTTCATGGTGCTCGTACCTCCAGGGGGCTAGGGTGTGGCCGGGATGTCCAGCCGGATGTCAGTCCAGACGGTCTCGCCCGACGGCAGGCTGACCAGCGGGGTGATGACCACCTCGCCCGGCGCCGTGGCGCTTCGCCCGGCGCGCGGGTCGGTGGCGATCGGAGCGTAGCGCCGACCGGGAACCAGGTTACTGAAGCGGTAGATGCCGTCGTTGTTGGTGGCGGTGGTGCGGATGTGGGCAGCGCTGCCCTCGGCGTAAAGCTGGACCGTGACGCCGCTCAGGGGCTTGCCGCTGCTGTCGACCACCCGGCCGACAATCTCCGCGGCGACGTGCGTGGTCAGGTTAGCCTGCACGCCCAGGTCCGTGTCCGGGCGGAAGACGCCGGCGGCCGCGGCGACGGCGGACTTCTCCGCCTCGGCCCGCACCAGGTAAGCCTCGCCCGGCATGGCGGGGACCAGGATCTGGTAGCTTCCGTCCGCACCGACCACCCCGGTGAACTGCTCGCCGTCGCTTGAGCGGAGCACCGTCACCTGGGCGCCAGCCGCAGGCCGGTCATCGCCCGCCTGCACGATCCCGAGGAAGCGCGTGCTGCTGGGGCGTGCCACCAGGACCAGGTGGTTGGGGCCGGCGGGGTTGAGGGGCTGCGGCTCCCACGGCGTGCCGTCGGGCGCCACGGCGCCGTTCACGTAAGCCGTGTCCGATATGACCGGCAGGTAGCGGCTCTGGCGGGCGACGGGCAGGTTGGCGAACTGGTAACGGCCGCTGCCGTCGGTAACCGCCTCTGCCACCTTGCTCCGCCCCTCCTCGCGCAGGGTGACCTTCACGCCGGCGAGGGGCTGGCCCAGGTCATCCACCACCCGGCCAGCGAGGATGGCCCGTTCCGGCTGGAGGACGAAGTTGGCCACGTTGTTGGTGCCCTTGCGCACGTCCACCAGGCTGGGCGGGTTCTCGCCTTCCCTCACCGGCTGGTCGGTGTAGAGGTACCCCTCCACCTGCACACTCACGTGATAGCCGGTGCCCGGCTCGTCACCCGGCCGGTCGGGGACGTTGGCCTGCAGGCTGATGTCGTACCGCCCCTCCTCGTCCGTCCGGGCGGTCCAGTTCTGGGAGCCCCGGTTAATGCGGACGATGGCGTCGGCGACTGGCTCCCCCAGGTGATTCTTCACGGTGCCCGACAGGATGGCGAGCCCGTAGCCGTAGGTGTCGGGTGAGGTCGCGACGACGTTGGCCACGACCCGCTCCCCGCCGGCCACCTCGATCCAGCCGCTGTCGGCCCGCACCAGCGTGCCCCCGGGGAAGGCGCGCACCCGGTAGGTGCCGCCCGTGACCTCCTTGAACGTGAAGCGGCCCTCCTCGTCTGTGCGGGCGACCTGCACGGTACCCAGGCCGGCACGCTGCAGGTGCACCTCAATATTCTTGAGCGGCTCGGCGTTGCCGTCGAAGACCCGGCCGGCCACCTCGGCGTAGAGCTTGTTCAGCACCAGCCGGTCCTCGCCGCTGAAGTCGAGCCAGCCCCCGTCCTCCAGGGCGAACGCGGCGGTGGTCACGGTTTCGTGGTCATAACGGGAGAGGCGGAGCTGATAGACCTCGCCCTCGACCGGGGGCGCGGCGAGGCTGAAGTAGCCGGAGCGGTCGGTGCGCACCGAGGCCACCGGCCCCCAGCCGGCGAGCAGGAGTTCAACGGTCGCGTCCGACACCGGGGTGCCGTTGGCCCCGGAGACCACCTCGCCGGTGATGCGGCCGAGCGCCGTCGTCAGGGTGATGTCTACCTGGTTGATGCGCTGCGGGTCCAGGCTGCCGACTTCCTGGGAGACCGGCCGGTGCCCGTCCGCGTATGCCTGCAGCGTGTAGTCGCCGCCTGCGCGGGCGGTGGTGAGCCGGTAGACGCCCAACTCGTTGGTGCGGGCCGTCGCCTCGAGGCCGTAGCCGTCACGGAAGAGCTGGACGGTGGCCTGCGGCACCGGCAGCCCCCGCTGATCGCGGACGATGCCGGTGATGACGGCGGTGAAGGGTTCAGCGGTGAGGGTGATGGCGTAGCCGTCGCTGGCGGGCACGTAAGCCCGCTCGACCAGGGCGCGGCCCTCGGCCCAGGCTCGCAGCCAGAAGGTGTGGCCGGACGGCAGGGTGATGGTGGCCTGGCCTCGCTGGTCCGTGCGCACTGCGGTGATGCCGGGCTGGCCAGGCGTGAGGACCTGCACCTCCGCGTCGGGCAGCGGCGTGCCGTCGCTGCCGACGACGGTGACCCGCAGGGGCGGCGACGAGGCCGGTTCCAGGAACGACAGGTCTGCGGCCAGCGCCGCCGGAGCCGAAACGAGCAGGAGCATCAGGCTTAGCAATAGGGCAATAGGCTTACGCATACTTCACCTCTACACCTTTCCCGGCGCCAGGATGGCGTCGGTGAAGAAGTCGGCCACATCCTCGTCAAGCCGGTCGTACCAGTCGGGGGAGAGCAGGCCGGCGAAGGCGGGGGGGATGCCCGGTCCGATCTGAAGCATCGCCCAGACAGCCGCCGCCAGGCCCACCGTGAGAATGACGGGATGCGGCTCCCGGATCGCCCCGGCCTTGACGGCCCGGGCAAAGGCGGCCCGATCCTCTGCCGTGAAGGCGCGGACCACGTGTTCCAGCAGGATGTCGGCGATTTCGGGGTGGTAGCGGCCCTCGGTGAAGAGCACGTTGAACACTTTCTGGTTTTCCCGCATCACCTGCACGAGTTCCCGAATCCGCAGGCGGATCAGGTCGTGCAGGCGACCGGAGCGGGGCAGCGCCCGCTCCCGGCTCAGGGCCTCGTGCACCACGGGCTCCACGCAGGCGATGAAGAGCTCTTTCTTGTCCTTGAAGTACCGGTAGATGGTGCCCTCGGCCACGCCGGCCCGCCGGGCGATCTCGGCGGTGGTGGCGCCGTTGTACCCCCGTTCGCTGATGAGATCCAGCGCTGCGTCCAGGATGCGGCGTCGGGTTGCTTCCATCGCGGTGCCCACCTCCCTAGATTCCGCCGACGGCCTGGTGCAGTTCCAGGAGGCGCAGGAGCAGACCGGCGGCGGCCTGAATGCGCCCCGCCTCGGCCTCCAGTGCGGCGGCCGAAGCTGCCTGGACCTCCACCCAGGTGCCGATGCCGGCCTCATACCGCAGCTCGGCCAGGCGGAGGGCCTCCTGGGCCGGCTCCAGCGCCTTCTCGCGCGCCTTCAGCTCCTGAAGGGCGCCGTGGGCGGCCAGATAGGCCTGGGTGACCTCGGCCCGGGCCTGGGCCACGGCGAGTTGGTACTGAGACGCGGCAGACTGCACTTGCTGCGCCGCCGCACCGTCCGTGGCGAGCCCGGTCTGCAGCCGGCGGCTCTCCAGGTCCAGGGCGGCGCTCCGCACATCGGGTCGCTGTGCCAGGGCCTGCTCGATCAGGGCTTCCAGGTCGGTGGGCAGGGAGACTTCGTCCGAACGCAACGTCACCGGCTCAGGCCTGACCCCGCCGGCGATGGGCGTTCCGATCACCTGCCCCAGGGCGCTGCGGGCCGCTTCCTCCGCGGCCTGGGCACCGGCCAGCGCGGCCTCCTGACCGGAGACGGCCGCCTGCACCTGCAGCAGGTCGTACGCGGCCGCGCTGCCCACCGCCACGGCTGCCTCCACGTTGGCGAGCTGGGTGCGGGTGCGCTCCAGCGCAGCCTGCTGCGCCTCAACGGTGGCCACCGCCTTCTGCCATTCCACGTAGGCCTGCAGCGCCGCCCTGCGCACCTGCTGCCGTGCGGAGTGGTACTGCGCCGCGGCCTGTTCGTAGGTAAGCCGGGCCTGCTCGCCTACCGCCTGCGGGGTGATGGCCTCCTGCGGGATCGAGATGCCGTACTGCGTCTGGAGAAAGGCTGCAGCCAGGGGGGCCAGCGCGGGGGCACTGGCGGGCGCCACCGTGAGCGCAGAGCGGGCGGTGGCCATCTGGAGGGCGGCCAGCTGCACACCGGCGTTGCGGTTCTCGGCGAGGTTGAGGGCCTGCGCGAGCGTGAGCACGGGCGCCGCCTCGGCTTCAGCCTCCGCCTCAGGTGGCTCCGTAGCCAGGGCGGGCGGGGGCACCGCCGTGAGTACCGTGAGTGCGACGAATGCGGCGGTCAAGGAACGGGCGAGTCGCATGGGGAAGGATCGCCTCCGAAGGGTGTAGTTGAGACCTGGACAGGTTTTCCAGGAGTGAGTACTCACTCATTGTAGGAGACCGGGTACATGGCGTCAATAGGAAAAGACGTACCCAGAGATCTCCGGGGTACGTCCTGAATTTCTTACGAAGTTTCGGATGTATTCAGACCCGTGCAGCGTCAACCGGATTCTGAGAGTCTGACGCGAGTCCATTCGCTCGGCCTGGGGGTACGATCTCCGCCGCTGTCGATCCTCGTGCCGCACGTCGTTACGTACCCGCCACCCAACATCATCGTCATAAAGCTACCAAACATAACTTCCTGTTTCGGATCATTACGAGGGATCCAACACGAAAAGAGGCCGACGGTTGGGCAGGGATCTCCCGGAGTGAATAGAGGGGCAGATGGCCGCACCTTGCTGGACCTCAGGGGCGCCCCCATACCCGACCCTTCCACGCCCGCCCCGCGCCGGTTCCTGCCGGTGGGGACCATCTCCTGCTCGCGCACAAAGACCGGACGCGGGTGCTGCCCGAGGAGTACCGCCGGCATGTAATCCTGAGCGGCGGCAGGGTTCAGCCCACGTTCCTGGTCGATGGCAAGGTGACGGGGGCAGGTACGCACAGCTGACGCTCGAACCTTTCAGCCCGCTGCCGCGAGCAGCGAAGGAGGCGCTGAAGGCGGAGGGCCTGGCGCTCATGGGCTTCCTTACCGGGAAATCGCAGGGGTGCGAAGTTGAGATTCCCTAGAAAGACGGGCGCCGGCGGTGCACTTAAGGATGGCTCCTGCATTGAAGAGGAGGATCGTGAGGGCTACCATGAGGACGGGCAGGCCGATGTACACCGCCGTCGACGATCAGCTCGATGCCGGGGCCCCGGGTGCTCGGCAGAGCGAGGTGCAAATCACCCGGCGTCACGGGCCGGTTCTGGGTCTGCTTCAGGGCGGTATTCGCCTCGGGTTGCGCTCCGGCACCTGGCCGTTCTGTACGAGAACCACCGGCTCGTCAGGGCCGTGAACTGCGTCGCCAGGGTGAGGGCGATCTATGTGGCGAACGATGCGTAGGTCGTTCACGGGCGTGCGGCAACATTATAGGAGAGTTTCGCGGCGAGGGAGCCAAGGGTGATGCCCGCCCCGCAGCCGCCAGTTAGTCGGAGAAGGTGAGATGGTCCAACCGGATCAGGGCCACAGTTGCTTCTCCCACTGCGACATCCTCCATGCGGACGAAATGGAAGGTTCGCGGCGGTGTATCGCAGCGCCGGTTCTGGTATACTGCGTAAAGATGTATATGTGCATGGATCGCAGGAGGTGAGGACCGTGAACCAGTACGAGACTCCTCTGTTCACCGGGCTGGTGGAGCATGCCCGGCGGAACCCCATCCAGTTCCACATCCCGGGGCACAAGAGGGGAGCGGGCATGGCGCCTGAGTTCCGGGAGTTCATTGGAGAGCGGGCGCTTTCCATCGACCTGATCAACATCGCCCCGCTGGACGACCTGCACAACCCCCACGGCATCATCCGCGAGGCGCAGGCCATGGCCGCGGAGGCGTTCGGGGCCGACCACACGTACTTCAGCGTTCAGGGCACCAGCGGCGCGATCATCACCATGATCATGACCGTGTGCGGGCCCGGCGATAAGATCCTGGTACCCCGGAACGTTCACAAGTCGGTCCTCACCGGCATTGTGCTGTCGGGCGCCCTGCCCATATTCATGAACCCGGACCTGGACTACGACCTCGGTATTGCCCACGGCGTGAGCCTGGAGGCTGTTCGCCACACCCTCGACCAGCATCCCGACGCCAAGGGCGTGCTGGTGATCAACCCGACCTATTACGGCGTCGCGGCCGACCTGAAGGCCATTGTGGACCTCGCCCACTCCCGCGGCGTGCCGGTGCTGGTGGACGAGGCCCACGGCGTTCACCTGTGCTTCCACGAGGGCCTGCCCCTCTCCGCGATGCAGGCCGGCGCGGACATGGCGGCCACCTCGGTCCACAAACTGGGCGGCGCCCTGACGCAGGCCAGCATTCTCAACGTGCGGGAGGGGTTCATCAACCCGGGCCGGGTTCAGGCCATTCTCTCCATGCTGACCACCACGTCGACCTCGTACCTGTTGCTGGCGTCGCTGGACGTGGCCCGCAAGCACCTGGCCACCCGGGGCCGGGAACTGATCGACCGGGCGATTCGGCTGGCCGAGAATGCCCGCCGGCAGATCGACGAGATCCCCGGGCTGTACTGCCTCGGGCCCGATGCCATCGGCCACTCCTCCTCCCGGTTCGACTTCGATCCGACGAAGCTCTGCATCAACGTGAAGGACCTGGGCGTGTCGGGCGCGGAGGTCGAACAGCTCCTGCGGGAGGAGTTCAACATCGAGGTGGAGCTTTCCGACCTGTACAACGTGCTCTGCATCGTGTCGCTGGGGCACACGCAGGAAGACCTGGACGCGCTGGTGGCAGCGCTCCGGAGCATCGCGGCGCGCTACTACAAGCAGCGGCCGGCCAACGTCGTGAAAGTGAAGGTACCCGTCACGCCGATCCTCGCCATGCACCCCCGGGCGGCCTTCTATGCCGAGACCGAGGTGGTGCCGCTGCGGGAGGCCGAGGGGCGGGTCATTGCCGAGTCGATCATGGTCTACCCGCCGGGTATCCCGATCCTCCTGCCCGGAGAGATCGTGGCGCAGGAGAACCTGGATTACGTGGAGGAGTGCATGCAGGCCGGGCTGCCTGTACAGGGCCCGGAGGACCCGGAGCTGAAACGGGTGAAGGTGGTCAAGGACGCACACTGAAAAACACGCCGGGGCGGCCTGTGGGCCGCCCCGGTTTGGCCTAGTTGTGCACAGCTTCTCACCGGCCTGTGGAGAACTGTCGTTCTCGCAAACCGCCTCGTAGCGCGGTTTTGTTCGATTCGGGCGAGCGGTTATCCACGGCGAATGTGGATAACTTGTGGTCAATCTGTGATTATGCGGTGGGCAAACTTGGACTCATCAACAGGAAAAAACCGGCGCGCACAGACCGCACGGCCCCGACCTGCGTACCATGAGGGAAAAACGGAGGTCGGGGCATGCTCTTCTACTTCGTGCAGCGGGGCGAGACGCTCTTTGCGATCGCCCGCCGGTATCGCACCACCGTCTATGCCCTCGTCACGGCCAACCGGCTGAGAGACCCGGATGCCCTGACGCCGGGCCAGGCGCTGCTCATCCCTCAGCCGGGTGAGCGGCCCATACCGCCGCCGGGGATCGTGCACCGGGTGCGGAAGGGGGAGACCGTGATGCAGCTGGCGGCGCGGTTTGGCACGACCGTGCCTGCCATCCTGCTGGCCAACCAGTTGGCCCACCCCGAGTTCCTCATGCCGGGCCAGAAGCTGCTGATTCCCGAGCCGCCCGGCCCGGTGACCGACTGGCCGGTTCTGGGACGCACGCCTGCGCGCAGTGCGAACACGCCGCCCGCCTTCTGCGGCGAGCCGCGGCTGCGCTGGTCTTACCGCGCCGGCGTGAGTGGCGGTGCCGGCCCGTCTGCCCCGGTCATCCGGTACGGGCGGGTCTACGTGGGTCTCGGTGACGGGATCTACCGCGCGCTGGACCAGGAGACGGGCGCGCTGGTATGGCGCACGCCCTTCCGGGGTTCGACGGACATGCCGGGCCCCGCGGCTCCGGCGACCCCGGCGGTCTACGACGGGCTGATCTACCTCTGCGGGCCGGGCGGGGGCGTCTCCGCGCTGGAGGCTTCGTCGGGGCGGCCGGTGTGGCAGGCTGCGGCGGACGAGGGGCTGGCTGGGGCGCCGCTGGCGGCTGAGGGCGTGATCTACTGCGGCACCGCCGCTGGCGGCGTGCTGGCGTTGGAGGCCAAGACCGGAGCGCGGGTGTGGCGCCAGCCCCTGGACGGGCCGGTCACGCAGCCGGTAGCGCTGGGAGACGGCCGACTGTTCGCGGCGACCGAGGCCGGGTCACTCTGGGCGCTGGATGCGCTGAGCGGCGAGGTGCTGTGGCGCCAGGATCTGAACAGGCCCCACCCCCCGGTCTTCGGTGAGCTGGTCGTGGTCGCCGGGGGACAGGCCTTCGATCCGCTGACCGGGGACCTGCTCTGGGTCCGCCCCGACCCGGGGGGCAGCCCCGCCATCGCGGGCGAGTCGGTCTGCTATCCGGGGCTGTGGGTCGACCTGTTCACCGGAGAGGCGCTCTGTCCCGATGGCCAGCCCTCAGAGGAGGTGCCCGCAGCAGGTGCCGGCGGTCACCTGGTGGCGGGCGGGCTCCACGTCTGGGCGACCCCGGACCGAGAACTGGTGGGCTGGGACGTCCGGGAGCACCGGCGGCGCTGGTCGGTGCCCCTGCCGGCGGCCGCCGCCGGGATGGCGCTCGCCGGCGGCATGCTGATCCTGTCTCTGGCGGATAACTCCGTCCTCGCCTTCGCGGCGGGCGGCTGATCGCAACTGCCTCCCTCCCACCCCGGCCGGCGGCGGCCGGGGTTTGTCGTATGGGAAGCCAGTCGGGCAGGGAGACTACTGGCTGCAGGCTTCATGCGACAGGGAGGGGTTGTTGGTGTACCAGTGGGTGAAGCGGGGCGCTGCCGCCGTGCTGAGCGTGCTGCTGCTCCTGTGGCCGGAGTCCACCTTCGACGGTCACCGCACCTTCGCGGAGAGCCGGGCGGCGAAGGACAACCTGCAGCTGCTCGCCCAGGTGGTCTGCGGCGAGGCGCGGGGCGAGCCCTACGAGGGCAAGGTGGCGGTCGCGGCGGTCATCCTCAACCGTACGCTGGACAACCGCTTTCCCGATTCGGTGGCGGGCGTCGTCTACCAGACCCACGCCTTCGAATCGGTATCCAACGGCGAGATCTACAAAAACACGACCGAGGAGTGCTTCAAGGCGGCCCGGGCCGCCCTGGCCGGGTGGGATCCCTCGAATGGCTCGCTCTACTTCTTCGCGCCGGCCAAGACCAGCAACGCCTTCATCTGGTCGCGGGAACAGGTGCGCACCATCGGCAAGCACATCTTCGCCAAGTAGGGGGCCGGAGGCATGCGATCGCAGAAGGGCCAGGTATGGGCGTACTTGCTGCTGGGCGTGGCCCTGGTGGGGGCGATGGGCTTCGGGGCCTACCAGACCCGGCTGAAGAACCAGTACCTGCGCGACGCTGAGAACAAATACATGGCCGCGTTTCACAAGCTGAAGTGGACCAGCGAGAACATCGAGGAGCGTACGGCAAAGCTCATGGCCACCAACGACCCGCAGATCCAGGAGAGCCTGCTGGCCGACCTGCGGGTCTTCAGCGCCCAGGCGGTGGAGCACATGGCGACGCTCCCGTTCACCACGATGAACACGCCGCGCATCACTAACTTCTTGAACACGCTGCGCGCGGTCAGCGACGAGAAGCACCACAAGCTGAGCACGGGGCAGGTCCTTGACGACAACGACTGGGCGCAGCTCACGGAACTCCGGAAGCAGGCGGTCTTCTTCGAGGCGGAGCTGTCGAACATGCTCGGCCTGCTGGCGAACAACATGATCCCCTGGCGGACGACGGTCCAGGCGACGAGTCCCGCCCAGTCGGGCCAGGCGGCCACGCCCATTACCCGGGCGGTGATGACGATGGAGGAGGGCATGCCGGTCCCGCCGGGTGAGGAGCAGGCGCTGGCGCCCGAGAAGGCAGAGCTGCCCCGCCCAAGGTCTGACCTCGGGCCGCGGGTGGATGCGGCGGCGGCGGCGGAGGCCATCCGGCGATTCCTGGACATGCCGCTGAAGGGCGACCCCGTGCAGACGGGGGTGTACGACCCCGAGGATACGCAGAAAGGTCTCTCGCTCTACTACTTTGACGCGACCAAGGAGAACGGCCTCACGATGAACTTCGGCGTCTCGGTGCACGGCGGGCACGTGGTCTACATGGTGGACGGACGGCCGGTGACCGACAAGCGGCTGCAGCCGCCGGAGCTGATTCAGAAGGCTGCCGACATGCTGCGCCGGTGGGGATTCCCGGACGTGGCCCACGTTTCGGCGGTGGAGAACGACGGCACGCTGGTGATGGACTTCGCACCGGTGGTGGGCGGCGTGGCCATCCACACCGACATGATCCGGGTCTCGCTGGCGATGGACAACGGGGAGCTGGTGGGCTACGACGCCCGCCCGTACTGGGTGAACCACTACAACCGAGACCTGCCGACGCCGAAGCTGACCGCCGCCGAGGCGGCTGCCCGCACGTCGCCGCGGCTGACGGTGACGGGCGAGCCAAGGCTGGCCCTGATCGCGGACCCGCGCGGGCAGGAGCGGCTGGTGTGGGAGGTGCCCGGGCGCGTGGAGGACCAGTACTTCCGGGTTTTCGTGGACGCGGCGGACGGGAGCGAGGTGGACCTGGTCCGCGCGGTAGGCGACCCGGCCCCGCCGCAGTGACGAGGTGGACCTGCCTTTGCCGTGAACGAGGACGGGCACTCCAGTGCGGGTGCCCGTCCTTGCTGTCTGGAACGTCTCCTCGCACTCGCTGCCGGGGGCGCCGGTCCGCCTTGCCCGGGGTACAGGTGGGTACTGCTCGGGGTACAAAGGCGTACTAGTCCGAGCGCCGGCACGGGTTGCCCGGCCGCCGGGCGCGGCGACCGGGCTGCGTGAGGGGGCAGCCCGCCCCCTCAGTGCAGTTCACAGCCGAAACCATGCAATTCACCGCCGGAATCAGGTGATTGGCAGAAGATCGCTTGACGTGCTATAGTGGTAGTACCTTCTGCCCACCACAAGCATGAACAGGTGGCACTAAAGGACTATCCGGGGCGCGCAAGCGCTGCAGGGGAGGTCGAATTGCATGGCAGCAACCCCGACCCGGGGGGCGGTCCAGCTGCCCGTCAAGGACGAGCACGGGTGCTTTAACATCCGTCTGGAGTCCATCGGCGGGTACGGCGCCAACATTGCGGGTAAGATGCTGGCCGAAGCCGGCGTCCTGTACCAGGGGCTCAACGGTTCCAACTTCTCCTCTTACGGCTCCGAGAAGAAGGGTTCGCCCGTCAAGTCGTTCATCCGCTTCGCTGAACCCGACACGCCGATCCGCATCAGTGCCCCCATCGAGGAGCCGCACGTGGTCTGCATCTTCCACGAGGCCCTCATCCGGACGCAACCGGTGGTGGATGGCATTCGCCCGGGCGGTGTGATCATCGTGAACACGCGCAAGTCTCCGGCGGAGATCCAGCGGCTGCTGGGCGTGGAAGACGTGACGATCGGCACCTTCGACGCCATGACCATCGCCGTGGAGACGGGCTCCCGGGTGAACATGGCCGTGCTCGGGGCGATCGCCCGGGCTGCAGACTTCCTGGACCCCGAGGCCATCAAGGCGATGATCCGCGACACCTTCGCCCGCAAGTACCCGCACACGGTACCGGGCAACCTGCGCTGCTTCGACCGTGGGTACACGGAGATCCGGTTCGAGTACTTCGGCCCGTCGGGCGCGGAGAAGGCCGCCCCGCAGCAGCGGTCGGCGGCGGCCTACGGCTATCTCCACATGCCCATCGGCGGGGTGATTCCCAACCCGGGCAACATGGCGCTCAAGGATCTCAGCGCCTCGCGCCAGGGCTTCCTGCCCGCGTTTGACCGGGAGAAGTGCATCGACTGCGCCCAGTGCGACCTGGTCTGCCCCGACTTCTGCTTCGTGTGGGAGCAGGGGGTCGACAAGCGGGGCCGCCCCGCGATGGTGCTCAAGGGCATCAACTACCAGTACTGCAAGGGCTGCCTGAAGTGCGTCGAGGCGTGCCCCACCGACGCCCTGAAGGAATTGCGGGAAGAGGACGGCTACGCAGATGCGCACACGGTGCGCCATCACTACCTGATGGCGACGGGGAGGTGAGCGGCGGATGGCGCTGGAAGCGAAGGTTCCCGTGCAGAAGTCCACATTCAAGTCGGGCAACGAGATGGCCGCGCTGGCGGCCAGCCAGATTAACTTCCATCTGATGGGGTACTACCCGATCACGCCCTCCACCGAAATTGCCGAGTTCATTGATGAAATGCGGGTCGAGGGCGAGAACACGATCGCCATGGTGGCGGGGGATGGCGAGCACGGTGCCGCCGGCATCTGCTACGGCGCCGCAGTGGCCGGGGGCCGGGTGTTCAACGCCACCTCGGCCAACGGCTACCTGTACGCCCTGGAGCAGATGCCCGTCCAGTCGGGCACGCGGATGCCGATGGTCCTCGACCTGGTCACCCGCTCGGTCTCCGGCCCGCTGGACATCCGCGGTGACCACTCCGACCTCTACTTCGCCCTGAACACGGGCTGGATCATCCTCTACGCCAACAACCCGCAGGAGGTCTACGACCTCCATCCCATCGCCGTGCGGGTGGGGGAGCACCCCGACGTGCGGCTGCCCGTCATCATCGGGTTCGACGGGTTCTTCACCAGCCACCAGAAGCGGCGCGTCTTCTACTTCGAAGACCCGCAGGTGCTCAGGGAGTTCGTGGGTCCGCAGCCCGAGGGCTTCCCTCACGCACTGGACCCGCGCAATCCCAGGACCTTCGGCCCCTATATGAATGATCCGGACCTGATCAACAACAAGTATCAGCTCCACCTGGCCATGGAGAACGCCCGGCGGGTGATTCCGGAGGTCTTCGCCGAGTGGGAGCGGCTCTCCGGGCGGCGGATCGAGATGGTGGAGGCCTACCGCATGGAGGACGCCGACGTGGCCCTGGTGCTCCTCGGTTCGGCGGCCGACACCGGCAAGCAGGTGGCCGACCAGCTGCGGGAGCGGGGCGTGCGGGCGGGCCTGCTGACGCTCCACGTGCTCCGCCCCTTCCCGGCCGAAGAGATCCGCAGGGCCCTCCGGGGCGTCGCGGCCGTGGTAATCGGCGAGCGGGCCGACTCGTACGGCTCGGGCGGCGGGAACCTCTCCCACGAGATCAAGTCCGCACTGAAGGACGACCCCGTGAACCGCACCCTGGTGGCGACCCGCATCTATGGCCTCGGTGGCAAGGACTTCTACCCCGCTGACGCCGAAGCGTTCTACGCGCTCGCCCTGGAGATGGCCCGCACCGGTCGGGTGGAAGTGCCCTTTGATTACCACGGCGTCACCCCGGTCACCGAAAGCCAGCCGGCCCAGGTGGTTCCGCCGCTCACGCCGGAGGAGCAGCAGTCGCCGGTCCGGGTCGAGGTGGCGGGTGACGAGCTGAAGGTGATCGTGCCTCCGCCCCGGCAGATGATGAGCATGCCCAAGCGGATTACGCCCGGCCACGGCGCCTGCCCGGGATGCGGCATCTTCCCGGCCCTCGACAACTTCTTCCGGGCCCTCTCGGGCGACGTGGTGGTGCTCTTCCAGACGGGCTGCGCCATGGTGGTGACCACCGGCTATCCCTACTCTGCCCACCGCGTGACCTATATCCACAACCTGTTCCAGAACGGTGCGGCCACGCTCTCGGGCGTCGTGGAGGTATTCCACGAGAAGAAGCGCCGGGGCGAGATTCCGGTGGGCGATGACATCACCTTCGTGATGGTCACCGGCGACGGGGGCATGGACATCGGCATGGGTCCGGCCATCGGCGCGGCGCTGCGCAACCACAAGATGATCATCCTCGAGTACGACAACGAGGGCTACATGAACACCGGCTCTCAGCTCTCGTACTCGACCCCCATCGGCCACAAGACCGCAACCTCCAACGTGGGCACGCTGGGCGGCGGCAAGGCGTTCCACCACAAGGACACCCCGCAGATCATGGCCGCCTGCCACATCCCCTACGTCTTCACCGCGGTGGAGTCGCAGCCGCAGGACCTCTGGAAGAAAGCGGCCAAGGCGCAGTGGTACGCCAAGAACGTAGGCCTGGCCTACGGCAAGCTGCTCATCGCCTGCCCGCTCAACTGGATGTCGGAGGAGCGGCTGGGCACCAAGATCGTGCAGGCCGCGGTGGACTGCAACTTCTTCCCGCTGTACGAGGTGGAGCGCGGGAAGACGCGCCTCACCTACGACCCCGAAGCGAAGGGGAAGAAGATCCCCGTGGAAGACTGGCTGAAGATGATGGGGAAGACTCGCCACCTCTTGAAGCCCGAGTTCAAGGACGTGCTGGCGGAGTTCCAGCGGGAGGTCGACCGCCGGTTCCGCCGCATCAAGGCGATGAGCGAGCACCCCGATCTGTAGGCGAAAGGCAAGCCGCCGGCTGGTCCGGCGGCTTGCCGCGCGCACAGCGCCTGCGGCGTCGGCTGGCAGGGCAGGAGTTTCTGCGGGACACGGAGAAACACGCGACGCCCCCGCGCGCGGTAAGTCACCCTGCGCGGGTGAGACGACAACGGGAAGAGGGGGGTTGCCGGATGCCGCTCGAGCCGAACGGGCCGGGTGAGCTCGGTTTTGTTGAGGCACTGATGAAACGGGGCTTCATCAACATCCCCCGAATGCTGTTTGACTACACCAGTGATCTGGGCCTCGATTATCCAGAGATCGGTATGATATTCGCCGTCCTGGCGTGTATAGGGGGGCCCGGCGAAAACGCGTTTGGCTCGTACACGGTCACGCGGCGCAATCTGCCCCGTGACTTTGACCAAGTGCGCGACCTGGTAGTCGAGTTGGAGAAACTCATGATCACCCGCTGCGACAAGGTAACCGATAACGAGATCACCTTTTCTTTCGGCCCGCTCTTTGCCCGGCTGCGGGCCGTATGGAGCGAGTATAGGGAGGCCTACGAGAAGGAGATGGCCAGCCGGGGGCCGCACCCGGCGGTGGGTCTGGCGGAGAAGCTCCTGAGCCGGCCGCTCTCGACGCAGGAGGTGCGCACGATCCTCGACTGGGTCGAGGAACTGGGCTTCACGGTGGAGATGGTGGAGGCGGTGCTGCGGGAGGGGATTCGCACGGGGGTCACCCGCATCAAGTACCTGGACTCCATCGCCACCCAGTGGGCCCAGGCCGGCCTCCAGACGCCCGAGCAGGTGGCGGCCTACCTGGAGGAGCACCAGAAGACGGAGGCCCGCTACCGCAAGGCCACCCAGGCCCTGGGCATCAAGAGGCCGCTCACCGCTGCCGAGCAGGCGATGATGGAGCGCTGGTACGGCGAGTGGGGCTTCGATGATGACGTGATCCTCCAGGCCTGCGAGCAGGCGGCGGGTGCCAAGAACCCGCTTCAGTACACCAACAAGGTCCTGGAGTCGTGGCTGCAGGAGGGCATCCGCACCACCGCCGATCTGGACAGGCTGCTGGCGCAGAAGCGCCGCACCGCGGCGGCCGGGCTCGAGCCGGGCCGGGCCGCCCGCGGGGGCCGGAAGGGGTCTGGGCAGTCCAACGTCATCCTGAAGCGCGAGAAGAAGGATGATAGCTACTATGATGTTGTCTTTAAGCGCTTTGGCGAGTGAGCGGGTAAGGCGGCGGGAGGCGCGCATCCGCCAGCTGGAGCGGGAGCGGGACGAGCGGGAGGCCGCCATCTTCGCCCGCATCCCGCGGCTGGCGGAGATCAAGGAACTCCAGTCGGAGATCGGCCTGGACGTGGCGCGGCTCTACCTGCACCGGCCCACGCGCTTCGGCAAGAGCTTTGAGGAGCTGAAGGAGTGGTCCCTGCAGCTCAGCCGGGAGCGGGAGGAACTCCTGCGCCGGCACGGGATCGACCCGTACGAGCTGGAGGTGCACTGGGACTGCCCCCGCTGCCAGAACACCGGCTGGGTGCGTGAGCCGGCCGACGGCGATACGGCCGCGCCCCCGCGCAAGTGCGCCTGCCTGGTCCAGGAGGAGATCGACGACCTCTACCGGGCGGCCGGCCTGACCGGGCCGCTGCGGGAGCAGACCTTCGAGCACTTCGACATCACGGTCTACCCGCCGGAGTGCCGGAAGCACATGGAAGGGGTCCGGGACTACTGTCGGCGGTTTGCGGACGCGGTGGCGTCCGGCGACGCCCGCTCCTCCCTGCTGCTGCAGGGGGCGGTGGGCCTGGGCAAGACGTTTCTGGCCTGCGCCATCGGCAACCGGGTGATCGCGGCCGGCAAGACGGTGGGCTACTTCACCCTGCCGGAGTTCGTCGAACTGGTCCGGGCCGAGAAGCTGGACGAGGAGTTCCGGAGCAGCACGATGCAACAGCTCCTGGATGCGGACCTGATCATCCTGGACGACCTGGGCGCCGAGAAGGTGACCGAGTTCGTGGCGCAGGAGCTGTTCAACCTGATCAACCTCCGGCTCAACCGGCAGCTGCCGATGGTGGCCTCCACCAATCTGCGGCCCTCTGAGCTCGAAGACGTCTACGGCGAGCGCATCGCCTCGCGCCTCCTGTTCGGGTTCGAGGCGCTCACGCTGCAGGGCGAAGACGTGCGCAAGGTGCTCCGCCTGCGCAGCAGCGAGGCCTGACGGCGACAAAGGTGTAGCGCCGCACGCCGTCGAATAGAGCCCCCAAGGAGGCTGGCCAATGGGAGAGGAACAACGCCGGGCCCCCCTGTTCGAGGCCCTGCAGACCTATGCAGGCCGGGTGCGGGCCCCGCTGCATGTGCCCGGCCACAAGATGGGGCGTGGGGCAGACCCCGAGTGGCGGGCGTTCCTGGGCGAACGCGCGCTCTCCATCGACCAGACGGAGGCGCCCGGACTGGACGACCTGCACGCGCCGGAGGGCGTGATTGCGGAGGCGCAGCGACTGGCGGCCGCGGCCTTCGGCGCGTGGCGGAGCTACTTCCTCGTGGGCGGCACCACCGCCGGGCTCCACGCCCTGATCCTGGCGGCCTGCACTCCTGGAGAGACCATCGTCGTCCCCCGGCACGCCCACCGCTCGGTGCTCGGTGCGCTGATCCTGGCCGGGCTCCGGCCGCGCTGGGTGCGGGTGGCGTTTGATCCTGAACTGGGGGTGGCCACCGGCGCCGACCGCGCCTCCCTGAAGGCTGCCCTGCCGGGTGCGGCGGCGGCCGTGCTGGTTCACCCCACCTACTATGGGATCACCTCTGCAATCGCCGCGGAGATCGAACTGATCCACCGGTCCGGCCTGCCGGTGCTGGTGGACGAGGCGCACGGCGCGCACTTCGCCTTTCACCCCTCCCTTCCGCCCTCGGCCGTCTCGCTGGGTGCGGACGGGGTGGTGCAGTCGCTGCACAAGACGGGTGGAAGCCTCACGCAGTCGTCCCTGTGCCACCTGCCCCGCGGGAGCCGTCTGGACCCGCTCCGGGTGCAGGAGATGCTGCGGCTCGTGCAGACGACCAGTCCGTCCTACCTGCTGATGGCCTCGCTGGACGCGGCCCGTCGCATGCTGGCCCTGGAGGGACGCAGCGCATGGGACCGGACTCTCGCACTGGCGGGCGAAGCGCGCCGGCGCGTGGAGGCCATCCCGGGCCTCAGGGTATACCCGACCGACGATGCCACCAAACTGCTCATCGACGTGCGGGGCCGGTCCGTGTCGGGATTCCGGGCAGCAGAGTGGTTGTGGGAAGAAGCCGGCGTGGCCGTGGAGGCCGCGGGGCTCACCTACCTCCTGGCCGTGCTGACCCCGGGCGACACCCCGGAGACGGTGGCGACGCTGGTCGCCGCGCTGGAGCGGCTGCCGTCTGACGGGGGCGTGCCCGCCCTCCCGCCCGAGCCGCCCTGGCCCGAGGTGGTGATGACGCCGCGGGAGGCGTACCTGGGGCGGAAGCAGGCCGTGCCTCTGGCGGAGTCCGTGGGCCGGATCGCCGCCGAGATGGTCGCGCCCTATCCCCCCGGTATCCCGGTGGTGGCGCCCGGAGAGCGGCTTACCCGGGACGTGGTGGACTACCTGTCGTTCGCGGCGAGGGCCGGCTGGCACCTCCAGGGCCCTGCCGATCCCCTTCTCCGCACCATTCAAGTTGTGGTGGAGTGAGCAGCGTGTCTGTTTTTATCACCTTCGAAGGCGTCGACGGGGCCGGGAAGTCCACGCAGCTCAGGCTGCTGCTCCAGTACCTGGAAGAGCGGGGCGTGCCGGTTTTCTTCACCCGTGAACCCGGCGGCACGCCCATAGCTGAACAGATCCGGGAGATCCTGCTTTCCCCCCGCAACCGGGGCATGTCGCTGATCACCGAGGCCCTGCTCTTCGCGGCCAGTCGGGCCGAGCATGTGAGTCGCACCATCCGGCCGGCGCTGGAGGCCGGCAAGGTCGTGATCTGCGACCGGTTCGTGGACTCGTCGATCGTCTACCAGGGCTTTGCCGGCGGTTTGCCGCTGGATTTCGTGGAACAGATTAACCAGATGGCGACGGGTGCGTTGCGCCCACACCGCACCATCGTGCTCGATCTGGCCCCGGAGGTGGCCCTCGCCCGGCTGAAGGCCGGGGGCATGGACCGGATCGAGGAGAAGTCCCTGGCGTATCACCGGCAGGTCCGTGAGGGATACCTGGAGATCGCCCGTGCCGAGCCGCGGCGGGTGAAGATCGTGGACGCCTCCCGCGGGGTAGACGAGGTGCAGGCTGAGATTCGGGCGCTGGTGGACGAGGTCCTCCCCCGGCGGTTCGGCGGGGGGCGCACGGCATCCTGAGAGGAGGGTGTCAGGATGAAACTGGTGATCGCCGTAATCCAGGACAAGGACACGCATCGGCTGCTGACGGCGCTGACTCAGGAGGGCTTCCGGGCGACGAAGCTCAGCTCCACAGGCGGCTTCCTGCGGGAAGGCAACACGACCCTGCTGATCGGCGTGCAGGATCTTCAGCTCGAGCGCTTGCTGCGCATCATCCAGAGCACCTGCCGGTCGCGGGAGCAGCTGGTCACGCCGCTCTCGCCGATGGGCGGGCCTGCGGACTCGTACATTCCCTTCCCGGTGGAGATCACCGTGGGCGGGGCCACCATCTTCGTGCTCGATGTGGAGCGCTTCGAGCAGTACTAGGAGGACGCGGTCGTGAGTTGGTCCGCGGTGCGGGGGCAGGAGCTGGCGGTGAACCTCCTGCGCAGGGCGGTGGCCACCGACCGGGTGGCGCACGCCTATCTCTTCGCCGGCCCGCCGGGAGTGGGCAAACGGCTGGCCGCGCTGGAACTGGCGCGCAGTCTCAACTGCGTCTCTCCCGTTGGCGGGGAGGCGTGTGGCCACTGCGTCTCCTGCCGCAAGCTGGCCGCGGATCCGCCGGTGCACCCGGACTTCACGCTGGTGGAGCCTGACGGTCGCTTTATCAAGACCGACCAGATGCGGGCGGTGCAGAGTGAGGTCTATGCCCGTCCCACAGAAGGCCGGGTGCGCATGGTGGTGATCGACGGCGCTGAGCGGATGAACGCGGAGTCCGGGAACCTGCTCCTGAAGGTCCTGGAGGAGCCCCCGGCGCACGCCTGTTTCGTCCTGCTCACCACGAACTTGGCCGGTGTGCTGCCCACCATCGTCTCGCGGTGCCAGATCGTGCACTTCTCACCGGTCCGGCCGGAGGAAATCGCGGCGATCCTGCAGCAGCGGGCGGGCATCGAACCGGGGCGGGCGCGGCTTGTCGCGACGCTCTCGGGCGGATCGGTGTCGCGGGCCCTGGAGATGGCCGCCAGCCCCGAGGTGGAGGAACGCCGCGACCGGGCGTGCGATTTCCTCCTGCGCCTGGGGCAGATGAACGACGCGGCGCTCCTGGAGCAGGCGGAGGCGCTGGAGAAGGAGAAGGATCTGCTTGACGCGCGCCTCGACATGCTCACCCTCTGGCTGCGGGATGCCCTCCTGGTGGCGCAGGGCGCGGACGAGCGACTGGTGGTGAACAGCGACCGGTTGGCGGACGTGAGGAGGCTGGCGGACCGTTACGGTGGCGTCAGTCTCCTGGGCATGCTGGAGGCGGTTGCGGGCGCACGGGGCCTGCTGCTCCGGAGCGCCAACACCCGCCTCGTGCTGGACGTGCTGATGTTGCGCCTCCACCGCGCAGCCCTGGGCTAGAAACTTGCGGAAGCCGTGATTCGGCGGATATAGTGATAGTTGGCGACAAGGAGGTGACGGGATGGTCTGCGTAGTCGGTGTGCGCTTCAAGCTGGCCGGGAAGGTGTATTACTTTGACCCCGGCGAGCTGCCCGTCGCCCAGGGAGACCGGGTCGTCGTCGAGACGGTGCGAGGCGTGGAGTATGGCCAGGTGGTCATCGGCCCCAAGGAAGTGCCTGAGGAGGAGGTCGTCCAGCCGCTGAAGCGGGTGATCCGCATCGGGAACGAGCGGGACGACGCCGTGGCGGAAGCCAACAAGCAGAAGGAGAAAGAGGCCTTCGCCATCGCTCTCAAGAAGATCGAAGCCCATAATCTCGACATGTATCTGGTCGACGTTGAGTATACATTCGACGGCTCGAAGATCATCTTCTACTTCACGGCGGAAGGCCGGGTGGACTTCCGCGAGCTCGTGCGGGATCTCGCGTCTGTTTTCCGCACGCGCATCGAGATGCGCCAGATCGGCGTGCGCGACGAGGCCAAGCTTCTGGGCGGCATCGGCCCCTGCGGCCGCGTGCTCTGCTGCACCAGTTTCCTCGGCGAGTTCGCGCCGGTCTCCATCCGCATGGCGAAGGACCAAAACCTTTCTCTTAACCCGTCCAAGATCTCCGGCCTGTGCGGCCGGCTGATGTGCTGCCTGCGCTTCGAGCAGGAGACCTACGAGGCCGCCAAGAAGGACCCCACACTGGCGCCGGGGTACGTGCCGCCGCAGCTGGTGGAGGTGGAGCCGGAGGAGGTGCCTCCGGAGGACTGGCACCAGGACGAGCCCGAGCCGGTCCTGCTGGGCCGGGGGCCGGAGCCGGCCTCGGAGGAGCGGGCGTGGGTTGCCCAGGCTGACCTCCCGGAGAAGCCGGCGCGGCGGGAACGCAAGCGCCGCGAGCCCGAGGGAGCCGATCCGGAGCCAGGCGGCACCTCGCCGGAGCAGAAGTCCGGCGTGCGACCGCGGCGCGAGGGCGGGAAGCCCGCAGAGGTGCAGGACCGGCGGGAGAACCGCCAGCCCGCGGAGCCCCAGGACCGTCGGGAGGGCGGCAAGCCGGTGCAGGCCCAGGAGCGGCGCGAGGGCGGGAAAGCTGCGGATTCGCAGTCGCCCAAGCCGCGGCGTTCCCGGGCGCAGCATGCGGGTGAGCAGCAGTCCAGGGCCCAGCAGGCCAAGTCCCAGCCGCGGGGGAAGCAGCAGCCCAAGGCGAGGAAGGCGCAGGCGGCCGAGCAGCAGCCCGCCGAGCCGGCCGCACGCCCGGCCTCCGCGGATGGTGGCCGCAGGCGGCGCCGGCGTCGGGGCGCCCGGCCTTCGGGCTCGGCGTCTGCGGCGGAAGCGGCCGCCGGCGGCATGGCTGGGCAGTAGCCGCGGACCTTTCTTGGCGGCGAACCGTCAGACCCCGGAGGGCGATCCCTCCGGGGTCTTGTGCACAGGTTCTCCGGCCGGGCCCTGCCCGGGTGGCCATTTCAACACTCTCTCGGGGAGGCGGAGCCGTCGTGGGCACGCTCTACATCGTCGGAACGCCCATCGGCAACCTGGAAGACATCACGCAGCGGGCCCTGCGCACCCTGCGGGAGGTCGCGGTGATCGCTTGCGAGGACACGCGTGAGACGCGCAAGTTGCTCAATCACTTTCAGATTGACACGCCCGTTACGAGCTATCACGAGCACAACAAGCGCACCGCTGGGCCCAGGCTGATCGAGCGGCTCCTGGGCGGGGACGACGTGGCCCTGGTGACCGATGCGGGGATGCCCGCCATCTCCGACCCCGGGGAAGACCTGGTGCGCAGCGCCATCGAGGCGGGGATACCGGTGGTGCCGGTCCCGGGCCCGACGGCGTTCGTGACGGCGCTGGTGGCCTCGGGCCTGCCGACGCGCCGGTTCGTGTTCGAGGGCTTTCTGCCGCACAAGGGCCGCGAGCGCAGGGAGGCGCTGGAACGGCTGAAGGCCGAGGAGCGAACGGTGATCCTCTATGAGGCGCCACACCGCCTGCGGGAGACGCTGCAGGATCTGCGCGCAGCACTGGGTGACCGCCGCGCCGTCGCCTGCAGGGAGCTCACCAAACTGTACGAGGAGTATGTCCGGGGCATGCTGTCCGAACTGATCATGCACTTCGAGGCCCACGAGCCGCGCGGGGAGTTCGTGTTGATCCTCGACGGCGCATCGCCCGAGGCCCCGGAGGCAGAAGCCGGGCCGGCGGACGCCCGCAGCCTGGCTCGCGCGGTGGCGGAACTGGAGGCGCAGGGTATGGATCGCAAGGCGGCCATGAAGGAGGTGGCCCAGCGGCTCGGGCTCCGCAAGCGCGCGGTGTACCAGGCGCTGCTGGAAGCGAAGGGTGAAGCAGAGGAATAAGCAAAGCCCCGGGCGCCGCGCTCAGGCGGCCCCAGGGCCCTGACGTGCCTTCGTGAAACCGCCGGACGTGCAGCGCACGTCCGGTGGCGAGAGGGCGGCGGCTGGCCGTTCCTCCTCTCGGTACCCCTGGTGAACGCGCTACCCGACCTGATGATGGACCCGGTCAGCCATGGAGGCAAGGCAGGACTGGCACACGTTCTTCCCCTTGAAATTCTCCACGTTGGCGGCGTTGCCGCAGAAGACGCAAGCCGGCTCGTACTTGCGCAGGATGATCTTGTCGCCGTCGACGTAGATCTCCAGGGAATCCTTCTCCTCAATATTCAGCGTGCGGCGAAGTTCGATCGGGATGACAACACGACCGAGTTCGTCCACCTTCCGGACAATCCCCGTGGACTTCATCATATGGCACATTCCCTCCTTGCATCCAGGGGCTGCGAAGGTCACTATCGCCAGCCATAAAGGTAACAGTAATGGTAGAAAAAGTCAAGGTACCGTGTCAACGTTACTTTGCACATATTTCGACCGCTACATGGTTCAAGGCGGTCGGTTCCTTATGACAACCATAACTGGATAATCGTCCTAAGTCAAGGGCCAATTGGACATTTTCCCCAAATGGCCGCCTCCCGCGCCACGAGCCCGGCTCTACGTCAAGAAGTGTGGAACGGTCGCCAGCCAAGCCAAGGGCACAAAGG
>NZ_JBFNEH010000012.1:0-74790 GCF_040797425.1 Symbiobacterium sp.
GGAACAGGCGGGGCGCCTCACAGGCGCCCCGCCTTCGCGCACATCGGTCCGCTCTATCCACCACGGGACTCCGCGCTGCCCTCGACCTTCTCCAGGTAGCTGCGCACCAGCTCCTCGAGAAGCTCGTCCCGCTCGATGCGCCGGATCAGGTTGCGCGCTCCCATATGACTGGTGATGTAGGTGGGATCCCCGGAGAGGAGGTACCCGACGATCTGGTCGATGGGGCTGTACCCCTTCTCCTTCAGCGCGGCGTACACCTTACGCAGCACCTCTCCCGGATTCCGGTCTTCCGGCTTGTTCCGCCAGTATACAGTCTTGTCATCGATTCCTGGCATGGGAACACCGCCTTCCCATCAGATACATCCGTCGGCATGAATCCCGCTCCATGCGTATTCGCTCGTCGACTGCCCGAATCCTCTCACGCAGACGGGGGCCGCCGCCACTCCCGGGACCCTCGCCAGCGGGTGCATGCACCTCCGGGTGCGCCCACCGGAAGGTTCACAGACGCCGCCCCACGCCGGTCTCCCGGGCGGCGGACTGCCGCTCCTGCTCCCGTGCGAAGAACTCCGGCCTGGTGATGCCCATCACCAGGATGTCGTAGTAGTGGCCGTTGCGCAGGAGAGCCTGCCGCCGGACCCCCTCGTGGACGAAGCCGACCTTCTCGTAGCTGCGGATCGCGCGCTGGTTGAACTCGAACACGTGCAGTTCCACCCGGTGCAGGTCCATGGGACCGAACGCCTCGCGCAGAACCAGCCGGAGGGCGTCGGAACCGTAACCCCGGCCCCAGTAAGCGGGCTCGCCGATGAAGATCGTCAGCATCGCCGAACGGTTCCGCTCGCTGATCCGCCACAGCCGCACCACGCCGATGAAGCGTTCCTTCTCGTCCACAATCGCCCATTCGGGGCGGGGCGCCAGGGAGTTCAGCCACAGGGTGAACGCGAGGAGCAAGGGGCCCGGTACGGGCCCCGATTTCTCCTCATAGAGCAGGTGCCCCACCTCGGGGTCGGTCATGAACCGGTGCAGGGCGCTGGCATCCCGGGGCCTGAGGGGACGAATTCCCGCCTTCTCGCCCCAGATCACGCCCGCCATGCTCCTTCCTCCTTCGCGGGGTCACTGCAGTCCCAGCTGCTGGCTCAGGAGACGCGGGACGGCGTTCAGCGCCTCGCCCAGCCGCTCGGGGTTCTTGCCGCCGGCGGTGGCCATGTCGGGCCGGCCGCCGCCGCCGCCCCCGCAGATCTGCGCGACCTCCTTGATGAGCTTGCCGGCGTGCACCCGGCCGGCCAGGTCCTTCGTCACCGCGGCCACGAGGTTCACCTTGCCCTCCCCGGTGACGGCGCCCAGCACCACGACGCCGGAGCCCAGCCGGTCCCGGATCGTGTCGGTCATGTTCCGCAGGTCTTCCATGGTGGCCACGGGGGCGGTGCCGGTCACGAACTTGACGCCGCCGACCTCCCGGGCCCGCTCCACCAGGCTCAGGGCCTCGTTGGCGGCCAGCCGCGCCCGGAGCTGCTCCAGGTCCTTCTCCAGTTCCTTCACCCGGCCGCGCAACTGCTCCTGCGCCGCCGCCGCCTGCGCCTGGCCTTCCTCGAAGTAGCGGATCACGCCGGCGCCGGTAGCAGCCTCCACGCGGCGCACGCCTCCGCCGATGCCAGATTCGGAGAGGATCTTGAAGTACTGAATCTGGCTAGTATTACTGACGTGGCAGCCGCCGCAGAGTTCCCGGGACCAGCCGTCGCCCACCGAAACCACGCGCACCACGTCGCCGTACTTCTCGCCGAACAGGGCCATAGCCCCGAGGGCCTTCGCCTCGTCGATGGGCATCTCGCGCCACGTCACGGGCTCGGCCGCCTCGATCTCGCGGTTGACCATCTCCTCCACGGCAGCGATCTGCTCCGGCGTCATCGGACCGGTGTGGGTGAAGTCGAAGCGGAGCCGATCCGGTGCCACCAGCGAGCCGGCCTGGTGGACGTGAGTCCCCAGCACTTCCCGCAGTGCCTTGTGGAGCAGGTGCGTCGCGGTGTGATTCTTCTGGATGGCCCGACGCCGCGGGGCGTCGACCGCGGCGGTCACCCGCTGGCCCACCTCCAGGAAGCCCTCCTGCACCGTGCCGTAGTGCAGGAAGTGGCCGGAGGGCAGCTTCCGGCAGTCCTCCACCTCCACCACGAGGCCCCCGGCGGTCAGCCGGCCGGTGTCGCCCACCTGGCCGCCGCCTTCGGCGTAGAACGGCGTCTGGTCCAGCACGATGACCACGGCAGACCCCGCCCCTGCGCCGGTGGGGCTGCCCTCCTCATCGAACACCGCCAGGACCTCGCCCTCGGCGGCGAGGTCGGTGTAGCCGAGGAACCGGGTGGGCGGGACCGATTCGAGGTGGGAGGCGATGCGGCTCTGCGCCTCGGTGATGTACGAGACGTCCCGCGCCGCCCGCGCCCGCGCCTTCTGCTCGGCCATGGCACGGTTGTAGCCTTCCTCGTCCACCGAGAAGCCGTGCTCCCGGGCCACGTCGCGCACGATGTCCAGCGGGAACCCGTAGGTGTCGTACAGGATGAAGGCGTCCTGGCCCGAGACCACGGACTTGCCGTCCTGCCGCATGTTGCGCAGGATGTCTTCCAACCGGGCCATGCCCTGCTCCAGCGTCCGGAAGAAGCGCTCCTCCTCCCGGCGCAGCTCCTCCTGGATGGTGGGCAGCTCGGTGCGGACCTCGGGATAGGCGTCGCCCATCACCTCGGCCACGGACTCGGCCACCTTCCAGAGGAACGGACCGGTGAAGCCGAGGTTGCGCCCGAAGCGCACCGCCCGGCGCAGGATGCGGCGCATCACGTAGCCGCGGCCCTCGTTGCTGAAGCGCACGCCGTCGGCGATGAGGAAAGTGCAGCAACGGGCATGGTCCGCGATCACCCGGAAGGCCACGGACTCGGCCTCGGGCCCGTCGCCGTACTTCTTGCCGCAGAGTTCGCCGATGCGGGCGAAGATGGGCTGCCAGAGGTCGATCTCCCAGTTGGACCAGACGCCCTGCATGATCGTGGCCATCCGCTCCAGGCCCAGGCCCGTGTCGACGCCGGTCCGCTCCAGCGGCACCAGCCCTTCCGCGGTCTGATTGTACTGCATGAAGACATTGTTCCAGAACTCACGCCAGCGGTCGCAGCCGCAGGTGTCGATGGCGCAGCCGTCGGGATGGTCGCAGGCATGCTCCGGCCCCATGTCCCAGAAGATCTCGGAGCAGGGGCCGCAGGGGCCGGTGTCGCCCATGCGCCAGAAGTTGTCCTTCTCGCCCAGGCGCACGATGCGGTCGGCAGGAACGCCCACGATCTTGTTCCAGACCTCGAAGGCCTCGTCGTCGTCCTTGTAGATGGAGACCCAGAGCCGCTCCTTCGGCAGCCCCAGCCACTGCGGGCTGGTGATGAACTCCCACGCGTACTGCAGGGCCTCTTTCTTGAAGTAGTCGCCGAAGCTGAAGTTGCCCAGCATCTCGAAGAAGGTGTGGTGCCGGGCGGTGAAGCCGACCTCCTCCAGGTCGTTGTGCTTGCCGCCGGCCCGCACGCACTTCTGCGCAGTGACGGCGCGGGTGTAGTCTCGCTTCTCCAGGCCCAGGAAGGTGTCCTTGAACTGGTTCATCCCGGCGTTGGTGAAAAGCAGCGTGGGGTCGTTGTGCGGCACCAGCGACGAGCTGGGCACATGGGTATGGCCCTTGGATTTGAAGAACTCGATGAATGCCGTCCGGATCTCGTTGCCCGTCATGTACTTGGGCATGGGTTGAAACCTCCTCCTAAAACTGAGAACCCCCGCCGCCGACGCCTCAAGCGCGTCAGGGGCGAGGGCATGCTGCCTTCGCGGTACCACCCTGCTTGACCGCCGGAAGGCCCGGCGGCCATCTCTTCCCAGTGATAACGGCATGGCGGCCGTCCCAGCCTGGGCGAGCGCCTCGCCTCGGTGGGCCCCTCAGGGGTGGCCCCGGACCCGCCTCCGCAGGCGCCCTTTCAGCCGGCGAGGCGCCCTCTCTGGCGCGTGGCCTGTGGTTCCGGTCTTCCCCGTCCTTGGGTTAAGCTACCAGGGATTATACCGGGGTGAATGGGGCCTGTCAAGGAGCGGGAGCGCCTCCCCGCCGCGTTGGCCCTGTTCGCGTTCGTTGGCACCGGTGGCGACTGAAACCCGGTATGCGGGCCCTTCTGGGTTCCGCTCTCAGGCCGGCGCCACCAGGCGCCGGGCCGGTCGGCAGCACCAGTCAAGCCGAACAGGGCCGATAGCGTTCTGGAGCAGAGGAATGGCCAGATCAGGAACGCCCGCCGTGAAACCCCGGCATCCGAAGAGCCCGCTCACCTGGACAGTCTGTCATCCTGGGCGCGAGCGCTTCCCCACCACCTGAGAACCGCTCGTCGCACCTGGAGCACCGAACAAGAGGCTTAGCATGATCCGTACTAATATCAGTTCGTTGACGTGGTTCCCTAAGAGAAGTTTGCTTTTTGCTCCAACCCTGCTTCGGCGCACGCGTGGTCCAGTCCGGCCCGATCCCGTAGCGTCGCGCGTCGCGCGACTATCCGTCACAATTCTTCGTCCATTGGGTGAGGTGATCGCATGCGCCGTCCTTCTTGCTTCGCACTGGTGGCTGCGTTGGCGCTCATGTCGGTGGCCTGCTCGTCTCCGTCTGTGGCTCCCGGCGGCACCGCCCAGGTCGAGGAACTGAAGAAACAGGTTGTTGAACTCACGGCTGCGAACGAAGAGCTGGCCGCCCGCAACCGGGAGCTGGAGGCCAGGGTGGCGGAACTCGACGCGAAAGTCAAAGAACTCGAGTTCCGGAACCAGTACCTCGCGGACAGACTCTCCCCCGAGGACCGGGTGGTGGATCTCGTCAACCCCAACTTCCCACCGGCCGTAGGCGGCGAGCCGGGGTGGGAGTATCACCAAGTGCTCACCGCCGACCTGGACAGGGACGGAGTCGACGAGCGGGTCTCCGTCACCACCAACGCGTTCTGGATGCGGGACCGCAAGGAGTTCGGCTGGGACGACGGCCATCCGTGGCACGTCTACGTGGAGGAGCCGGACGGCACCCGCACCTACCTCTTCTCCAACTGGGTGCAGCTGGGCATGCTGGACGTGATCCTGGACCGGGAGGGCCCTGGGCTGTTCATCGTGTACCGGCGTGCCGGCGGCCTCACCGTCTATCGTGCCACGTACCGGGGCCCCGACCAGTTCACGACGGTGCTCTCCTTTGAGATTCCGCTCAGCGATTACGCCACGTGGGCGAATCCAGAGATGTTCCTCGACTGAGGGGGAGGCCTGGCGACATGAAGGGGCCAGTCGTCGCCCATAGCGACCGGGCGGTGGTTCCCGTCCTTCTGCCTCCTCCGGCGCCGGGTATACCAGTGGAGCAGCCCGACGGGCCCTTCGCGCCAGCACAGGCCCGCCCGGATAAGAGAGCCCTTTCGGCCACGCCGAAAGGGCTCTGCTTGTCGATCGCTCTGCGCTGTGCCCCGGAGACCCTCAGGAACGCCTCTCGGTCAGGCTAGTCCCCCTGCACCCTCACGGGCGCCTCTCGGTCGGGCTAGTCCCCCTCCACCCTCACGTACGTCACCGTACGGGGCTGCCAGGCGCCGTCCCGCATGCTGTAGTCGCCGACCTCGAGGCGGTACTCACCCGCGGGGGCGCTGTGCTCCAGCACGATGGTGAAAGCGCCCCAGTCCCACATCGAGGCCGCGGCCATGGCGTGTGCGGCCGCCACCTCCTGACCCTTCCCGTCCAGCAGGCGGGCCGAGATGCTGGCCTCGAACAGGTGTCGGGCGTAGCCCTTCACCGTGATCCGACCGGGTTCGCTCACCGTGGAGGCGATCACCGCATCGCCCGTCAGCTTCACCTCGGGCTCGCCGATCCCGTCCTCCGTGTAAAGGCGGGGCAGCGTTTCGACGTCCGTGTACTGCTTCGCCGGCCCGGTAGGCGGCGCCTCCCAGCGGAAGACGGTCGTAACTTCTGCGCCGGGAAGCGGGATCGAGGCGATGGAGAGCCCCTCGCCGCCCTCCTCCCGCACGTAGACCACCAGTTCGTCGCCATTCGTGGCGGCGGAGGTGATGCGCACCTCGCCCTCCTCCACGGAGGCGAGCAGGTAGAGGCGATCGCCGTGGGTCTTGGCCCCAGCGATGGTGGTCGCGGCGTGGAGGTCAACCCATTCCCGCAGCGTGAGCGGGAGCGAGTCGTACTCGTGCCACTGCACCGGGTTCAGGCTCTCGATCGTCCAGATTCCACCCTCGCCGGCGGCCTCGTTCCGCACGAGTGTGAAGGCGTAGGTGGTGCCGTCGCGGGTCACGTACACCTCGGCCTCGCTTTCTTCCCGCCGTACGGTGGCCTCCTGGAGCTCCGCAGTCGTGAAACCAAACATCTGGCCTTCGAACTGTGCAACCTTGAGCGGGTCCCGCCGCCAGGGGTCGAGTCCCTGATCTGCGCGGTCCTGCAGGTACTTCGTCCGCTCCGGGTTAGGGAACACCGGGTAGAGGTACAGGATGGGGTCCCGCACCGTCGTCACGCCGCCGGCCAGCTGGCTCCCTTCGTTGGTGCCGTCCACCAGGAGCTTCACCTGGTTTACGCCCGGGATGTCGCGCAGGCTCAGCCGCAGCGAGTTGATCACGGCCATGACCGCCGCGGAGCCCTGCACCTGGTTCAGCTCCCGGCTCAGGTTCACCGTGGCCACCCCGTCCGCCACCGTAACGGGCTCCAGCAGCCTTGTCCCTTCCGGGAACGCAAGCCGGAGGGTCGGATCGGTCGGGCCGGCCAGCAACTCCTCCACCACGCGGGTGACCAGGTCCGCACCGCTGCTCTCGGGAACCTGCCGCTGTTCCGGGATGACGTGCTGCGCCTGCCAGTCAGGGTAGAACACGGTGATGGTCTGGGTCTTCACCGGCGGCTGCACCTGCTCGGACGGAGAGATGGGGGCCTCGCCCTCGGGGGCCTGCTGCGGACCCACGCCGGCGCACCCGGACGTCGCCAGGGCCATGGCCAGCACCAGGGGCAGCGCCCGGGCGAGGGTCATGCGACCGGTCTGCATCATGATTCGAATCGACTCCTTTCGGGGTTCGGCGCTACTGCAGAGTCTACCGGTCAAGTATGACCCCGATGTGACGAGTTGTTACGAAAGTATGACGCGTTGATTAAACCGGCAGTGTAAATGTAAATGCGCTGCCCTTGCCCACTTCCGATTCCACCTCGACTCGGCCGCCAAGGCGGGCTGCGGCCTCCGCCGCAATCGCCAGCCCCAGCCCGGCGCCGCCGGTGGCCCGGGACCGGGCCTTGTCCACCCGGTAGAAGCGCTCGAAGATGTGCGGCAAGTGCTCGGGCGGGATGCCGATCCCCGTGTCCTTGACTCTGATCCAGGCCAGACCGGTACCACCGGTCCCCACGGCCACCTGGACGAGGCCTCCCGACGGCGTGTACTTGACCCCGTTCTCCACCAGGTTGCCCACCACGGTCTGCACCAAATGTGCGTCAGCCCGAACGGTCACGGGCTCGCCGGGCAACAGTTCGAGCCGCACGCCCCGCTCCGCGGCCAGCGGCTCCAGGGCGTGCACCACCTCGGCAACCACAACCCGCAGGTCGACCGGCTCTGCGTCCTCACCCGCCTGGCGGCGCGCCTCTGCGCGCATGTCGAGGCGCGCAAGCTCGAGCAGCGAGTCGACCAGCCGGCCGGCGCGGTCGCACTCCTGCACGATATCGTGCAGGTGTTCCTTGTAGATCGCCACGTCCAGGGGGCGGTCCGTGAGCAGCGGCTCGGCCAGGGCCCGGATGGCGGCGACGGGAGTGCGCAGCTCGTGGGACGCGTCGGCCACGAAGGCCCGCCGCTGCTGATCCAGCCGGCCCAACTCCTCCGCCATGCGGTTGAAGCCCAGACCCAGGTCCCACAGCTCGCTGCTTCCGCCGGGCACCACCCGCGCATCGAGCCTTCCCCGCGCCAGCTGCGTCACGGCGGCGCGCAGGCGCACCAGCGGGCGGGCAAGGTATCGGGCCAGCAGGACGCCGAGCAAGACCGCCACGGCGGCCATGCCCCCCGCCACCCAGACCAGCTGCCGCAGCAGGTCGCGCCGGGCATCCCGCACCGCGCCCATGTCGGCCGCGACCAGCACCGCCCCCACCTGCTCGCCGTCCAGCGTCACCGGCACGCCGCCGTACATCACCCACTCGCCGGTGGGCAGCCGCCGGGTGCCCGTGGTCGCCCGGCCAGCCAGCGCCGCCCGCACCTCCGGATGGGTCAGCTGCTCCCCCAGCAGGGGAGTTGCGGTGGTGATGTCCGCCAGCACCCGGCCCTCCCGGTCCACCACCACGGGCCGGATGCCGCTCTGCTGATGGAAGCGGTAGAGCGCGAGCGTGAGGCTCTCCCCGGGGTCAGACCAGTACTCTGCCGCCAGTCCGGCTGCGGCCTGCCCCCAGGCCAGCACCGACTCGCTCCGCTCCGCCAGGAGCCGGGCGCTCGACTGGTAGAGCAGGAGCGTCCCGCTGCCGCCGAGGGCCAGCACGGTGACCAGCGCAAAGGCCACCGCCAGCTGCGCCGCCAGCGGCCACCGCCCGGGCCGCCTCACGGCTCGGCCTCCAGGTAGTAGCCCACGCCCCACTTGGTGCGCAGGTAGCGGGGCCGGGAAGGATCTTCCTCCAGTTTCTCGCGGATGCGGCGGACGTGCACATCCACGGTGCGGTCGTCGCCGGTGAAGTCATACCCCCACACCAGGTCGAGGAGTTCCTGGCGGGTGTAGACGACCCCGGGATGGCGGGCCAGCAGTTCCAACAGGTCAAACTCCCGCGGGGTCAGGTCCAGCGGGCGCCCGGCCACCTCCGCCCGTCGCTGCCGGGTGTAGAGCACCAGATCGCCCACGGCCACCCGCCCCTCCTGCGCCGCCCGGGAGGGCGCTTCCGCCCGCCGCAGCACCGCCCGGATGCGGGCGATGAGCTCCCGCGTGTTGAAGGGTTTGGTCAGGTAGTCGTCCGCCCCCAGCTCCAGGCCGAGGATCTTATCCACGTCGTCGGCCCTGGCCGTGAGCATGATGATCGGGGTCATGCCGGCCGCGCGCACCTCCCGGCAGACGGTGAGACCGTCCACCTCGGGCAGCATCAGGTCGAGCACAATCAGGTCGAAGTCTCCCGCCCGGAACTTGTTCAGGGCCTCCCGCCCGTCGCGGGCGGTAGTCACCTGGAAGCCCTCCTGCTCGAGGCTCAGCCGCAGGCCCTTCAGCACGCCCGGTTCGTCGTCCACGACGAGGATGTGTGGCAAGTCAGATCCCCCCTGCCGGAAGCTGCCTTCCACTGCCAGGATAGCGCACCCGGTGGGACCGGTCCACCCAACCGCAGCAGGAGACTGCGCGGCGTCGTCAGGGAGAAGTGCACCCGGTGCGGGCGGTCGTCCCCACGGCGGCCGGAGAAGGGCTCACCCCGTCCACTCACGTCTGGTCCGCGGCGGCGAGGTACGCGTCCATCTGGACGGCCGGGTGGAACACTGGGCCGCCGTGGCTCACCTCGAGCCGGTCGGGGCGCAACCGCTTCACGATGGCCGCCGAACGCACGGCCTCGGCCATATCGGCGGTGAAGATGGCCATGGGCCGCCCCAGCCGCCCCCGCCTGGACGTGAACAGGTCCCCGGCCAGCAGCACCCGGTCGCGCTCGTGGTAGTAGACCACGTGGCCGGGAGAATGGCCCGGGGTCAGGTAGGGGCGCAGTCCGCCCACCCGGGCCAGAACGCCGGGAACCTCCTCCGCCAGAGGCTGTACCACGCCCGAGGCCACAGTGGCCGCCGCCGCCCGCCGGCGGGGATACGGCAGTTGCCCGGTCATGTACGGGATCTCCGCGGCGTGGGCGAAGACCGGCACCGAATGCTTCCGCCTGACCCCGTCAATCGCCCCGGTGTGGTCGCTGTGCCCGTGCGTCAAGAGGATGCGCCGAAGCGGCCCGGCACCCAGCCTGGCGATGAACTCCAGGATGCCCCGGGCCATGGTGGACAGACCGGCGTCCACCAGTGTCACCCCATCCTCCGTTGCGACGACCCACACCCGGATGGGGACAACGACCCAGGTGGACAGCGCCCACACATGTTCCGATATGCGCTCGACTCTCACGCCTTTCCCTCCATTCGTTCCCTCGCTCGCTGTCTGCTCTACGCCTCTACGCCTTGAGCCCGCCGACCGCCACCCGTCCGTGCCCTCCCCGCCGTCCTGCCTTGTGCCCCCCGCCCCGCGGCGCTATCCCCGCCGCGCCGTCTGCTCGATCCCCTTCAGGAGCACCTCCAGGCTTAACGCAAACGTCCCACCCAGCCGTTCCATGAGCGAGGGCAGATCTTCCGGCGACAGGCGGTACGTCTCCACGATGCCGTGCAGGTGGTAGAAGACCACCCTGGCGTAGGCGAGCGTACTGTCGGCGGACGCTCCGGGCGGCAGGAGATCCGCCACGGCCTGACGCAGCAGGCCGAACAGGCGGTTCCGCAGGGCGTTGACGGCAAGTTCGGGCGCTTCCACGTCCACCCGTTCCGCCCTGGCCATGAAGAGCACGTGGTAACTGTTTCGGTGTGTCAGGCCAAACCGGATAAAGGTCCGGCCCATCGCCGCAAGGCGATCGGACGGAGTCAGGCTCTCATCCCGCAGAGCGGCGTCCAGTTCGCTTTCCAGCTCTGTCAACGGACCGATGGCCAGCTGGTGCAGGAGCGCCTCCTTGTCCTTGAAGTAGAGGTAGATGGCCGTGTGCGAGCAGCCCGCCTCCCGGGCGATCTCCCGCATGGTGACCGACTCGTACCCCCGTTGCCCGAACAGCCGGCCGGCCGCCTGCAAGATGGCCTGCCTGGTTTCATCTGCCCGCGCCTGCTGCCGCTTCGCCAACTCGATCCCCCCTTCCTAACCACTGGTTAGTTGTTCCGCTTTCATACTAACCAATGGTTAGTACGCGCGTCAAGGGGGGCGGCAGGCAGCTCTGCCCGCCGCCCAGACCTTGACGCCGCCCTGCGTATGACGTCGTACCGCCCGGCAGCACTACAAGACCCAGACGCGCAGCCAGCGGTCCCCTGCCTCGCACCGCGCCGCCGGTGCGGTCAAGGTGAGACCCCGGCCCTGCACCGTCAGCGGCCCGCACTCTCCATCCCCGGCACCTGCGGAGTCGCCCTTCTGCACCGCCGGCATCTCGGGCAACCGGGCCGTGAAGCGCCGCCCGGCAGGGCCCCATTCCTCCAGGCACAGCGCTTCGACTGACACCTTCAGCCCGTCCGGCCCTGCGGCGCCGCAGAACCGGGTGTGCAGCCGGCGGCCCGG
Organism: Symbiobacterium sp.; assembly: GCF_040797425.1. Classification (NCBI taxonomy): domain Bacteria; kingdom Bacillati; phylum Bacillota; class Clostridia; order Eubacteriales; family Symbiobacteriaceae; genus Symbiobacterium; species Symbiobacterium sp. The sequence continues at coordinate 11,256 of NZ_JBFNEH010000012.1, forward strand.
CCCGATGTTCAGCAGGTTGTTGGGGTCCCACATCACCCCGATCACCCGCGGCGGCAGGTGAATCTCCACGCGCACGCCGGGCCCCTTGTCCAGTTCGTCCAGAAGCGCCGCCACACGTTCCTGCCGCTTCACCTCCGCCTCCTCCTCGGTCTCCAGGATGCGGGCAAACCCCTCGGCGACCACCACCTGGTTCACGGTCGGCCAGGGCTCGGAGACGGCCTCGGCCAGCAGGTCCTGCAGGCTGGCCGTGCGCCGCCGGAGCCGTTCCTGCCAGCCCGGCGCGTGGCGATCGAGCAGCAGGGACAGGGCCGCACCGGTATCGTAGAACCGCCGATATGCGGCATTCCGTCCGCCGCGGTTGTGCAGTCGCAGCCGCTCGGAGAGCGCGTCCCGCGCCGCCCCCGCCCGGAGCTCGATGTAGGTGGGCGTGCCCTCCACCCACTCGACGGCCTGCTCGTAGGTCACCACCTCGCTCCGGTCCAGTCGGACCAGCCGCCCATGGCGGTACTGCCGCATCGCCAGGAACGCCGCAGCGGCGCCTGCCTCCCCGTCCAGGGCCCGGGCCAGCAACAGGTTCTCGACGATGGCCATGGCGTTGTTGGCGGCGTCGTTCTCGGGGTACTCCCGCATGACCTCCATCGCGCTCTGGTCGATGTGCGGCATGGCCGGGAGCGCTGCCTGCTGGAACACGTGGAACGCCTCGTGCAGGATGAGCCGGGCCAGCGTCGGCGCGTCGCCGGGCCCGTTCTCCGGCAAGCTGACCAGGGCGGACAGGTGTCCGTTCACGGGTGCGGCCGTGTTGGCCGCCATCTCCGGCAAGGCCGGTCCCCGGTGGATGGCCCGGCCCGCCACCGTTCCGGCCGGGTGAAAACCCGCCGGGGGCGCGGGGTGTCCGACGAGCAACGCCTCGGTCCGGCCGTGGAGAACAATCGGGATGGTATCCAGGTCGAACCCCGGCCACAGCGCTCCGCCCGCCGCCAACTGGTGTGCCTGCTGGAGTGCGGTCATGATCGTTTCCACTGCGACGACCTCCTCTATGGCTGCGGTGGACCCTGCGCACGCCCCGCCCGCTCACCTGCCGCACCTACTCGGCCGCCACGATGCGGTAGACTGATCCGCGCCGGTCCACGACGTACAGCTCGCCGTCCTCGTCCTCGCCGAACGAGGTGATGTTCAAGCCCGAATCCAGCAGGCGGGTGGTCTGCCACTCCCCGTCCTTCCGGCTCAGGCCCCAGAGGTAACCGGTGCAGTCAGGGAGAGCGGCCGCTCGAGCCCGCTCACCACCTGCTCCAGTGCGATCTTCACCTGCCCCGGTTCCTGCGCCGGTCCCTGGGCCGTGCTGCACCCGAACAGCAACGACACCAGGAGGGCAACAACGGTGCGCAGGTTTGCCCCCACGTCCAACCCCTCCTGTTGCTCACCTTTCCGTGGCCCTCGTGATCAGACCTGATCTCGCCCCGTGCGCCCCATCCCTTGACGGCACTTCCCCCCTCCGCTACGCTTAGAATCCAGTAAACAAGGTGCATGCTGAACACTGAAGGTTATACATCCGCGCCGCCCGCATCCGGGGCGACTGGCAGGGGGTTCCTGTCCCGTCGTTCTTGTTCGGCTTCGCTGGTGCGACCTCCTCCGGTCACGAGAACCCTGCCGGGCCGATCCGCGGGGACAGCCCCACGCCCACCGGCACCAGAGAACCCGAAGCGGGCGATCGCCAGCCACCGCCCACACGCCAAGAAGGAGGAGCTCCCGTGGCCATCTACGCGATCGGCGACCCTCATCTCAGCCTGGCCGTCAACAAGCCGATGGACATATTCGGCCCCCGCTGGGCGGGCCACACCGTGCGTTTCCTTCAGAACTGGGAGGCGACGGTCGGTCCGGACGACGTCGTGCTCGTGCCCGGCGACATCTCGTGGGCGATGACCCTCGAGGAGGCCCTGCCGGACCTGCAGGAGATCGACCGCCTGCCCGGCCGGAAGCTGCTGATTCAGGGCAACCACGACTACTGGTGGCAGTCGCTGAAGAAGCTCCGGGAGTTGCCCCTCAGCACCATCGCCTTTATCCAGAACGACGCCGTCCTCCTCCCCGAGGGCGCCGTGCCGGGCGTGGCAGGGCCCGTGGCGGTGTGCGGAACCCGGGGCTGGATCTCCCCGGGGGATCGCTCCTGGGATGAAGATCCCGCGCACAATGAGAAGATCTACCTGCGGGAAGTCGGCCGGCTGCGGCTCTCGCTGGAGGCCGGGCGCAAGGCGGGGGCTGCCGCATACGTGGTGATGCTCCACTATCCCCCGGTAGCCGAAGACCACGCACCGACGGGCTTCACCGAGCTCATCGAGAGCTGGGGCGGGGTGCTTCTCTGCGTGTACGGCCACCTGCACGGGCCGGGTGCGGCGATGCGCGCCTTCCAGGGGGTGCACGGCGGAGTCCGCTACCAGCTCGTGGCCTGCGATGCCATCGACTTCACGCCCGTGAACCTCTTCCCGTCTGCGCCCGCGTCGCACGCGCAGTAGGGGGCGACCGCCTGCCAGCCTCCCCCCGGGGCGGACGCAGGCGCGTCCACCCCGCGGCCGCGGCGGGCGCACCCGAGTCCCGGTGGGGCATGACCGGCGCCGGCCATCTATGTTAAGATAGGGACACAGACGGAGAGAGGAAATGAGGGTGGCCATGGCAACCCCGAGCATGGAAGATTACGTGGAAAAGATCTACGAACTGATTAAGACGAAGGGCTATGCCCGGGTAAGCGACGTTGCCATCGAGCTGAACCTGCAGCCGTCTTCGGTGACCAAGATGGTGCAGAGGCTGGCGGAGGCGGGCTACTGCCACTACGAGCGCTACCGGGGGTTCGTCCTCACGCCCGCAGGCGAGATGCTGGGCGAGGAGATGAAAGACCGGCACGCGATGCTGTCGGAGTTTCTCCGTACCATCGGCGTGCCGGAAGAGACCGTTCAGGTAGACGTCGAGGGCATCGAGCACCACGTCAGCCCGTCCACCGTGCGCTGTCTGCAGGACCTCACCTCGTTCCTGCGCGAGAACGAGGACGTTCGCCTGGCCCTGGCCGCCCACCAGCGGCGTCGCCGGGAGCAGGAAGCGGCCGCAGCCAAAGCGCGGGAGCAGGCCTAGGCCGACTGACGGGTGCCGGTCTGCTGCTGCACCCGGGCGCGCACGACCATCCAGCACCAGCCCGCCGCGAAGAGGAGCAGCACGGCGGTCAGCGGAAACACCCAGCGGACGCCCGCACGGTCGCCGAGCACGCCGCCCAGCAGCGGGCCCAGCATCGCGCCCAGGTTGAACGCAGACTGGTTGAGGCCAAACGCCTTGCCTCGCTGCTCGCGGGGCACCAACTCCGTGATGAGCGCCGCGATGCCCGGGCTCACGGCCGCCAGTGCCAGGCCCGCCGTCAGCCGGAAAACCCCCATGCCCAGGCCGCTGCTCACCAGGGCCTGGGGGATCGTGAGCAGGGCAGCCCCCAGCAGCCCCACGGAGACCGTGACCGTGTAGCCCCACCGCTCGCCGAGGGCCGCCCACCGGGGCGCCGCCACGATAAAGGCGAGGCCGGGCAGCGAGTAGATCACGCCGGCGAGCCAGTTCGGCTGACCGGGACCGAGAAGCTCCTTGATATACGGAACCAGAATGGGCTCCATGGCTGACTGCGAGGACTGCATCAGGGTGCTCACCAGGAGCACCAGCAGGAGCGCCCCGCCCTGCAGCACGTGGCGCATGTCCCCGACCAGGTTGCCGGCCTGCTGCGGCTGCCGCTCGAATTGCTCCCGCACGCTGACCAGCACCAGCAGCGTCGCCGCAAAGACGAACACGCCGCTCAGCATCATCGTCGTGCGAATCCCCACCAGGTCGGCCAGGACTCCGCCCAGCATCGGGCCCAGAATCGACCCGGCCTGGTTGCCCGTCTGCACCAGGGAGAGCGCCCGCCCGAGATGGCGCTCCGGGGTTGTGGTCGCCACCAGGGCCGTCGCCGTGGGGATGAAGCCGGTCAACGCGCCGATCATGATGCGCACGCCGAGCAGTTCCACCGGCGTCCGGACCAGGGACATCAGCACGTACGAGGCGCCCAGGAAGATCCCGGCCCTCACCATCATCGCCTTCCGGCCCCACCGGTCGCCCAGGGCGCCCCAGAGCGGGGCGCTGAGTGCGCTGAATCCGGAGTTGACTGCGCCGAGCACGCCGGCCCAGACCGTGACGCCGACCGTCACGCCCAAGTCGTCCCCCAGGAAGACGGGCATGAACGGCATCACCATCGTCCAGCAGGCCGACGCGATGAACACTGCTGCCCAGAGAACAAACACGTTTCTGCGCCACGACTCCATGAGCGACGGCACTTCCTCCCCGGCTCACCCGCCATGTTCATGTCTAGACTATAGGCCGAAATGGCGTTCGTGTCCATCACGGCCAAGTAGAATTGGAATTGGCGGCAACTTTGGCAGGGTTTCACAGGAGACTAGTTGAACTGTTGAGCAGTCGCAGTGACAGAAGAGGGGAGAGCCACCGTGTCCAACAAGCTGAGCCAGGCCGAAATCGATGCGCTTGTCGCCAGCCTCCTGGCCGCCGATGCGCGTGAGGCGGCGCAGGCCGGCCAGGACAAGAGCCAGGGCGAAGGAGCGAAGACGGACCAGTCCGCCGCCGGGGAAACCACCGCGGGCGGCGGGGCACCCGGAGCAGCTCAGCCCGACGGCTTTGCGTCGGTCACCGATCTGGGGATGGTCACGCAGGAGGAACTGGACGCCGCCGTGGCTGCCTCAAAGCGCGCCGGTGCTGCTCCGGCGGGGACTGCCTCTGCAGCTACCCCTTCCGCCCCCGGCACGGTCGCCGGAGCCGGTACCAAGACGGAAGCGGCGGGCACTGCCGCAGGCACCGCCGGTACCCCCACGGGCGCCGCAGGTGCCCGGCCTGGATCCTCCGGCCAGGGTGGGGCGAAGGCGCCGCGGTCCCTGCAGTCCATCGCACCCGGACTGCGGAACGCGCTGCTCGACATCGAACTCACGCTGCACGTGGAACTGGGCACCGTCCGGCTGCCCCTGGGCGAGATCCTGGCCATGGGCCCCGGCTCCGTGATCACCCTCGACCGTCTGGCCAGCGAGCCGCTTGATGTGAAGATCAACCAGGTTCCGGCCATGAAGGCGGAAGTCGTCGCCATCGGCGAGAAGTACGGCATCCGCATCGTGGAAACGAAGCTCCGGCAAGAACTGGCCTCGTAACCTTGGCCAGCAAAGCGACAGCCTCCGTCCGGCATCACACCGGACGGAGGCTGTTTATTCTTGGCCCGGGCCGGCGCAGGCTTACCCGACGAGCTGGCCGGCGGCGAACTGGCTGTTGTAGAGGTCGGCATAGTGGCCGCCCGCCGCGAGCAGTTGTCGGTGCGTGCCCTGCTCCACAATGCGCCCGTGGTCCATCACGAGGATCAGGTCCGCGTCCCGAATCGTGGAGAGCCGGTGGGCGATCACGAAGCTGGTCCGCCCCTTCATCAGCGACTGCATCGCCCGCTGGATCTGCAGCTCCGTGCGGGTATCCACCGAAGAGGTGGCCTCGTCGAGGATCAACATGGGCGGGTCGGCGAGGAAGGCCCGGGCGATGGTGAGCAGCTGCTTCTGCCCCTGGGAGAGGTTCGACGCCTCCTCGTTCAGCACGGTGTCGTAGCCGTCGGGAAGGGCCCGGATGAAGGCGTCGGCGTGAGCCAGCTTCGCCGCCCGCACGACCTCCTCCTCCGTCGCTCCCTTCTTGCCGTAGGCGATGTTCTCCCGGATGGTGCCGTGGAAGAGCCACGTGTCCTGCAGCACCATGCCGAAGAGCGCCCGCAGATCCTCCCGCCGCATGCGCCGGATGTCCACGCCGTCGACCGTGATGCGGCCGCCGTTGAGCTCGTAGAAGCGCATCAGCAGGTTGACCAGCGTGGTCTTGCCGGCGCCCGTGTGGCCGACGATGGCGATCACCTGACCCGGGCGGGCGGTCAGGTTGAGGTTCTCGATCAGCGGCTCCTCGGCCTTGTAGCTGAAGCGGACGTTCTCGAAGCGCACCTCGCCCCGCGGCTGTGCGAGCTTCACCGGCTCCGCCGCGTCAGGCACCTCCTCCTCCTCGTCCAGCAGCTCGAAGACCCGCTCGGCCGAGGCGATGGTGGACTGGATGATGTTTACGATGTTCGCGGTCTGCGTGATCGGCTGGCTGAACTGCCGGGCGTACTGGATAAACGCCTGGATGTCGCCGATCTCGACCGCCCTGCGGGTGACGAAGATGCCGCCCGCCACCGCGACGATCACGTAGCCGATGTTGTTCACGAGGCCCATCAGGGGGTGAATGATGCCCGAGATGAACTGGGCCTTCCAGCCCGCCGTGTAGAGCCGCTCGTTGATCCGGTCAAACTCGGCGATGGCGTCACCCTGTTTGCCGTAGGCCTTCACCACCAGGTGGCCGGTGAACGTCTCCTCCACGTGGCCGTTGAGTTCGCCCAGGGCCGCCTGCTGCGCCGCGAAGTACTTCTGGGAACGCCGGGCCACTCCGACGGTGACCAGGGCCGAGAGCGGCAGCGAGATGAGCGTCACCAGCGTGAGCACCGGGCTGATGGCCAGCATCATCACCACCACTCCCACCAGCGTCACGAGGGCAGTGATGAGCTGCGTCAGGCTCTGCTGCAGGGTGCCGGCGATGTTGTCGACATCGTTGGTCACCCGGCTGAGGATCTCGCCATGCGTGCGGCCGTCGAAGAAGCGCAGCGGCAGCCGGGACAGCTTGGCGTTTACCTGGTTGCGCAGGTCGTAGACCGTACGCTGGGCGATCCCGGCCATCACGTACTGCTGCAGGAACGAGAAGCCTGCGCTCACCACGTACAGGACCGCCAGCAGCGCCAGGATGCGGCCGATCGCCGCGAAGTCGATGCCCCCGCCCGGGATGCCGGCCAGCTTCGCCATCATGCCCTCGAAGAGCTTCGTCGTGGCCTTGCCCATGATGCGCGGGCTCAGAATGCCGAAGACCGTGCTCAGCGCTGCCAGCACGAAGACCAGTCCGATCTGCCAGAGGCGCGGGCGCTGGTAACGAAGCAGGCGGCGCAGCGTGCCCCAGAAGTCACGGGCCCGCTCGCCGGGCATGGCCATGGGCGGCCCCATGCCGGGGCCGCGGCCGGGTCTTGGGCCGCGTCGAGGTCCGTGTGCTGCGCTCATGCCAGTTCCTCCTCCGATAGCTGCGAGGCCACAATCTCGCGGTAGACCGCGCAGCTCTGCATCAGTTCGCGGTGGGTCCCCATGCCGGCGACCCGGCCGGCGTCCAGCACGATGATCCGGTCGGCGTCCATGACGGTGCTCACCCGCTGGGCGACGATGAAGACGGTGGCCCGGCCGACCTCCCGCTTCAGGGCCGCCCGCAGCCGGGCGTCGGTCTTGAAGTCCAGGGCAGAGAAGTTGTCGTCGAAGATGTAGATCCGGGGCCGGCGCACCAGCGCCCGGGCGATGGTGAGCCGCTGCTTCTGGCCGCCGGAGACGTTGGTGCCTCCCTGGGCGATCTCGGTGTTGAACCCGTCCTTCATCTCGGCGATGAAATCGCTGGCCTGGGCCACCGCCGCCGCGTGGGCGATCTCGTCGTCGGTGGCGTCCGCCCTTCCGAAGCGGATGTTGTCGGCGATGGTGCCGCTGAAGAGCATCGCCTTCTGGGGCACGTAGCCGATGCGGGCGCGCAGCTCGTCCTGCTTCCACTCCCGCACGTCCACGCCGTCCACCAGAACTGCGCCTTCCTGCACGTCGTAGAAGCGAGGGATCAGGTTGACCAGGGTGGTCTTGCCGGAACCGGTCCCGCCGATGATGGCGGTGACCTCCCCGGGCCGGGCGACGAACGAGATCCCCTCCAGCGCCGGCCGCTCCGCGCCGGGGTAGCTGAAGGTAACGTTCCGGAACTCCACTTGGCCCAGGCTCTCACGGGGCGACCGGGGCTCGGGCGGGTCGGTGATGGCGGGCGATACGTCCAGCACCTCGTTGATGCGGGTCGCCGAGGCGGCCGCACGGGGCAGCATGATGAACATCATGGAGAGCATGATCAGGGAGAACATGATGTGCATCACGTACTGGACGAACGCCATGAGGTCGCCGACCTCCATGTGGCCGGCCTCGATGCGGATGCCGCCGAACCAGACCACGGCGATGGCCGTGAGGTTCATCAGCAGCGAGAGCGTGGGCATCAGCGCCGCCATCAGCCGGTTCACCCGGATGGCCGTCTCGGTGAGGTCGCGGTTGGCGTCGACGAACCTGCCGGTCTCGTACTCGGTGCGGTTGAAGGCCCGGATGACCCGAACGCCGGTCAGTCCCTCGCGCACCACCCGGTTGAGGCGGTCGATTTTCCGCTGCATCGCCTGGAAGAGCGGAACCGCCCGGGTGCCCACGACGCCGATGGTCAGGGCCAGGAGCGGTAGGGCGACGAGTACCACCACCGAGAGCCCGACGTCGGTGGAGAGCGCCAGGATCACGCTGCCGATCATCATCATCGGCGCGAAGAGCATCATCCGGAGGGCCACCACCAGCACGTTCTGGATCTGGGTGATGTCGTTGGTGGTACGGGTAATCAGGGTGGCGGTGCCGATGCGGTCAAACTCGGCCAGCGAGAACCCCTGGACCTTGCGGAAGACGGCGCTGCGCAGGTCGCGGCCGAACCCCATGGAGACCCGGGCGGACGCGTAGTTGCCCAGAATGGCCACCGCGGTGCCGACCAGCGCGACCAGCAGCATCCAGCCGCCGGTGCGCAAGATGTACGCGGTGTCGCCGTTCACGATGCCGTAATCCACGATGTCGGCCATGAGCCTCGGCAGGTAGAGTTCCGCGAACGCGCTGAAGAACACGAACAGGAAGTTCGCCGCCACCAGGGCGGCGTAGGGCCTCAGATAGCGCAACAGCTTGAGCACACTAGACCTTCTCCCTTTGCCGAGTGGCTGCGTTTCGTTCCAGCGTCTCGAGTAGGATACGCAGTCCCCGCTCCACCGTGGCCAGTTCCTCCTCGGGAACGCCAGCCACCACCGACTCCCACACGCTGCGCACCGCCGCGTCCGTCCGGCGCAGCCGGTCCTGGGCCTCCGGACGGGCGTAGAGCCGGATTAGCCGCTGGTCGCCGGCGTCGGGCTCCTTCCGCACGTAGCCCTCGCGCGCCAGGTGGTCCACGGTGCGGGAGACGTGGCTCTTCACCATGTCGACCCGCCGCGCAAGTTCGGAGACGGTGATGCCCGGTTCCCGCACGATCTCGCGCAGCATGAAGAAGACGGGCGGCGGCATGGCCGACTCCCGGAACGCGTGGTTCAGCAGGCTGTGCATGCGCCGGTTGACCTGGTGCCACAGGTGGCTGATGTCTTGCCTCCGGCCGGACACGGGGACTCACCTCGTTCCCTCGAGAACGTTCTGTACAGAACTATATCATACCCGCAGGGACTGGCGTTGACAAGCGGTAACGAACACCGCACGTCAGACAGGATGAAGGCGGCCTCGCCACACGTGGCGAGACCGCCGTCGTTGCCACCGCTCTGCTGCGCCCCCTCGGCCCGGGGGTGCTTGCACTCACCCCATCAGGCGCACGCCGCAGTGGGGGCACTGCCGGTGGCTCAGCTCCGGGCCCAGGTGCTTTCCGCAGGAGGGGCAGCGCCAATACTTCCACACGAAGAGCAGGAACCCGATGATCACAACGAGCAGCGTGATCATACCCCACCGGTCCCCGAAGATCTGCCCAATCGCCGACGACCCTGCGAAGAGCAGCACCACCGCCACGATGAGCGCGGTGATGAGCCCGCGCCGCTTCCGTTCGTATTCCTGCCGCGTCTTCTCCTCGGCCATGTGGCCAGCCTCCTCCACCCGCCAGCCGGGGGCTGTACCTCCGGCAGACCCGAACGTTCCAAGTAGAATCATATTACAACGTATCTAAGTTGGGCTAGTCAACTCCCCTGCCCCGGCACGAGCGGCACAGGCTGTCTGGCCCCGGCCGCTGTGCATGAAAATGCATGATCAAATATTTATATGCAGGTACTGGAGGAGCGAATCCGAAAATGCAACAGTATACATCGGCCTTGGGGGGAATTGGGAAGAATGCTGCGGAAGATGCGCTGGACCATCGCCAAGAGACTCTCATTTGGTTTCGGCTTCATCCTGCTCTTGATGACGGCGTCGACCATCAACAGCTACTGGACCCTCTCGCTGCAACATCAGCAGTACCTGCTGCTGGCCAACGACCTCCGTGCCGCGCAGACGCAGGTGGCCCGCCTCGAGAGTGCCGTGCGCGGCCAGGCGCAGATGGCGCTCTCGTATGCACTCGGCCAGGCCGCAGCACGAGAAGAACACGAGACCTTCCTGGTCCAGGCTGAGAACGCGCTTGCATACTTGAAGGAGACGGCGTCCAGCCCGCAGGCCGGACCGCTGGTGAGCAACCTGGAGAGCGCCGCCCAGCAGTTCAATGACCAGGTAAGCCGACTGTTCTCGGCGGACCGGGCCACCGCCGGGGCACAAGTGCCGCTCGTCCAGCAGAAACTGGACGCCTACATCCAGGCCACGGAAGCCATCACGGCCTACATTGACACCCAGGCCGATGCACTGGCTGCGGAAGCAGACCGCAGGGTCAGGCTGTCCTCCATCCTCCTGATGCTGCTCAACGTGGGCGGGCTGGCCCTGGCCATCATCGACGCGGTACGGATGATCCGTTCGGTCTCCCGGCCCCTGGGTCAGCTGGCTGGCGTTGCGAACCGGGTGGCGCAGGGAGACCTCACCGTTGAGGAACTGAAGATCAAGGGAAGCGACGAGGTCGCCATCCTCGCCCGCTCAGTCAACGACATGGTCCGCAGCCTGCGCGGCTTCCTGGCCGACGTGGCGGCGGCTGGCCAGCACGCGGCCCAGATGGCTGACGATCTCAAGGAAACCACCCGCGCGATGGCTCAAGCCTCCGATCAGGTGGCGCAGGTGGTCAACCAGATCGCCCAGGGAACCAGCTCCCAGTCGCAGGTGGCCGGGCAGAGTGCGCAGGAGGTGAAGGAACTCCAGCAGGCAATCGACCAGATCACCGAAGGCGCACAGCAGCAGGCGAAGACCGCCGAACAGGCCGCCGCCGACGTGCGCGGCATGCTCGCCCATCTGGACGATGTGGCGCAGAAGACCAGCGACATGCGGTCCACCGCCGAACAGACGCTCTCCACCGCCAGGGCGGGCAAGCAGGTGGTGGGCCAGTCGGTGGCGGCGATGCAGGAGATCCAGGCCAGCGTGGCCCAGTCGGCAAGCCAGGTCAGCACCCTGGGCGACCTCTCGGGCCAGATCGGCGCCATCACCGAGACGATCACGGCCATCGCAGAGCAGACCAACCTGTTGGCCCTGAATGCGGCCATCGAGGCCGCCCGCGCCGGTGAGCAGGGGCGCGGGTTCGCCGTGGTGGCCGAGGAGGTGCGCCGGCTGGCCGAGCGGGTCGCCTCGTCGGCGGGCGAAATCGCCGGCCTGATCGACCGCATCCAGGCCGCCACGGGCAACGCCGTGCGCTTTATGGAACAGGTGACCGGACAGGTAAACCGGGGCGCCGCACTGGCCGTCGACGGCGGGCGGGCGCTGGAGGAGATCGTCGCCATGGTCGAAGAGACCGGCGGCCACGTGGCGTCCATCGCAGCCGCCACCGAAGAGCTCGTCGCCGCGAGCCGCTCCGTGCAGACGGCGATGGCCGAGATGGCGGCCGTCACGCAGGAGAGCACGGCCGCCACGGAGCAGATGGCCGGCAACGCCCGCCATGTGATCCGGGGGATCGACTCGATTGCCGCCACGGCCCAGGAGACCGCGGCCTCCAGCGAAGAGGTGGCCGCCTCCGCCGAGGAACTGAACGCCAACGTGGAGGAGATTGCCGGGGCGGCGGCCCAACTGGCCACCGTCGCCCGGGAGATGCAGGAGCGCCTCGGCCGGTTCCACATGTAGTCGCATAGAATGAGGGTTTCCGTCGACAGATCGGGCCATACTACCCCTGAGCCTCGTTCACCGAACGTGGAAAGGGGTTGACAGACGGTGAGCGCGATCGCCCAGGAGCAACAGGTAACGGCTCATGAGAAGCTGTTGCTCAACGAGCTCATCCGGCTGGAGTCGGGGGACGTGCAGAAGACCAAGTCGATGCTCACGATGATCGCAGACGCCGACCTCCGCCAGCAGCTCAAGGCCTGCCTGCAGACCGCGCAGGCCCATGTGCAGGCGCTGACGGACTTCTGTATGCGACACGGCATGGGCTGAGGAGGGCAGAGCGATGTCGACCGTGATGAGCGCCATCGGCGAAGCCGTGGGGATGAAGCCCGACGACCGGGTGATTGCCGAGAGCCTCCTCAACGCGGCCAAGCTGAAAGCCACGGCCTACTGCATGGCGATCCTGGAGACGACCAGCCCCGACCTGCGCCACATCTTGATGACGCACCTGACGGACGCCCTGACCGAGCACGAACGCTGCACCCAGCTGGCGATCCAGCGAGGCTGGTACAGGGCTTATGACACGCCGGACCAGCTGGTGCAGCAGGCCCTGCACGACGCCCGGCACGTGCTGGAAGGGTAGACGCGGCGAAGCCGCCCCGCCATGGGGCGGCTTTCGCGTCACCGTCCCTCTTCCGCCAGCACCGCGTGGACCGCCGCCAGCACCCGGGTCACCTCGCTCATGGAGAGGTTGGAGAGCACGGCGATGGCGTGGTCGTGCTTCGGCGAGTAGAGCGACACGTTGCTGTAGCCCGGAAAGGTCCCGGTGTGGCCCACCATCTCGTCGCCGCCGATCACGATCCGCCGGACCCCCAGGCCGTAGCCCGTCTGCCCCGGCACATCCTCATCGGGCACGGGCAGGAACGTCAGCATCTCCCGGCGGCTGGTCTCGTCCAGGAGGTCCCCGGCGAACAGGGCGTAGGTGAACCGGGCGACGTCGCCGGCGCCGGCGGTGATGGCCCCGGCCCCGAAGGCCTGCGTCTCCAGGGCGGCCAGCGGCGCCTGAGCAGGACGGTCTGGAGGTTGAAGGCCATGCTTTCGGTGTAGTTGGCGAGCCCGCTGGTGTGGTTCAGCAGTTGCCTCACGGTGATCCGGTCACCGTTGGGAACGTCGGCGACGAACCGGCTGACCGGGTCGTCCAGCGAGAGCAGGCCCTCCTCGCTCAGCCGCAGGATGAGTGCGGCCGTGTAGAGCTTGCTCACGCTGCCGATGTGGAACCGGTCCGCCACCGTCACCGCCCGTCCGGCCGGCGGGTCCACCCAGCCCACGGCGCCGGTCCACACGACGTCGCCGCCCTTCACCACCGCCACCTGGACCGCCGGCAGGTCCAGCTGGTCGCGAGCCTCTGCGACTGCCGCCATCAGCCGGACCGACAGGTCGGCCTCGAGCGTGGTCACCACCGAATGCAGACCGGCGGGAACCGCCGCCGTCACCACCGCCCGGGAGTGCCAGCGCAGGTAGCCGATCAACGCCGCACTCCCCATCAGAACCACACACAGCAGTGCCAGCCACGACACGACCCGAGTCCTCTGCACGCACTCCGCCCTCCACACCGGAAGAGTTGGGTCGCTCCCCCGGGGTCAGGTCACCCCAGCGGGGAGCAACCGGCCGCCGTTCGGAACCCGACCCGCCCTGGCGCTGTACCCGGGGCGGCGACCGTCACGGCGCCGGAAACTTGGCCCGTCGGCGTTCACACAAGGCCGTCCGGGCACACCGTTAGGACGGTACGCCTCAGGCTGGGGTTTCACCACCTGCGGGGCGCCGGTGCGGTGTCCCAAACTCCGGTGCCCGCCTTGACGCCGTGCAGGGTTCAACGTAATAATGTCAAAGTTGCGTGTAGCCCTCACCGCCGCGGCGCAGCGGATGCGCTCGCCCGGGTCCGACCGGGGTTCCCCGGTGGCCGGCGAAACGCGCCGGCGGGCGGCATGAGGGGGTGAGGGCGAGGGTTATCCGACCGGGGGGATTCGATGAGCCTTCTCACCATTCGTCCACCGCAGAACGAAGACGACCGGGCGTGGCTGACCGGCCTCTGGGTTGAGGAATGGGGCGGCACCGTCATGGTCACCCGGGGCAGAGTGCACGGCCTGGCGGAGCTCGAGGCCCGCATCGCCTGGACCGGCGGGAGCCGCGTCGGGGCAGCGGCGTACCGGATCGAGGGCCCGGAGTGCGAGTTGCTGAGCCTGAACGCGTCCGCCCCGGGGCAGGGCGTGGGGACGGCCCTTCTGGACGCGGTGGAGGAGGCCGCCCGTGCAGCGGGGTGCAGCCGGGTCTGGCTGATCACCTCCAACGATAATCTCGACGCGCTGCGCTTCTACCAGCGGCGCGGCTACCGGCTCGTCGCCGTGCACGTGGGCGCCATCGACGAGGCGCGCAGGATCAAGCCGTCCATCCCGCTCGTCGGCGATTATGGCATTCCCATCCATGACGAGCTGGAACTGGAGAAGCGGATCTAGAGCAGGCCGCTGCCGCCATGTGCGGAGCAGCGGCCTAAGGTGCCCCGGGCCCCTGCAGACCCGCCACTGTCCCCGCTGGCGCACCAGGCGGTGCTTCCGGCCGGGCCCGAGCCCTCGCGACGCGTGCCGCGTGAACCGAGGAGTCGAGGTGCCCCACCACCAGTCAATGCGAACAGGCACCCGGAGCGCGCATGGGGCTGTGCGGTTACCCGGCGGAACGTGCAGCCGCCGTTCCACCGAATCTCCGCCCGCAAGGCCGACGAGGCCCGCGCACCGTCGGCGCAGGTGTCGCCGCCAGCCCTGACCTTGACGCTCTTCTGGCGTGAACGTACAATATATGAGTTGCATCGAGTACAATCGCCGTGCCGCACCGGTTGCGCACGGCACTTTGCTGTTCGAAAGGGCGGATCGAAACAGATGCTTGCCACCAACGCGGCCCCGTTCTCCTCCGAGATCCGCCGCCGACGGACGTTCGCCATCATCTCCCACCCGGACGCGGGCAAGACCACCCTCACGGAGAAGCTCCTGCTCTACGGCGGCGCCATCCACCTGGCCGGTTCGGTGAAAGCCCGGCGCGCGGCCCGCCACGTCACCAGCGACTGGATGGAGATCGAGAAGCAGCGCGGCATCTCGGTGACCTCCTCCGTGCTGCAGTTCGAGTACGACGGCTGCATGGTCAACATCCTCGACACGCCGGGCCACCAGGACTTCTCCGAAGATACCTACCGCACGCTGGAGGCGGCCGACTCGGCGGTGATGCTCATCGACGCGGCGAAGGGCGTCGAGCCGCAGACCATCAAGCTCTTCCACGTCTGTAAGATGCGGGGCATCCCCGTCTTCACTTTCGTCAACAAGCTCGACCGGGAGGGCAAGGACCCCTTCGCCCTCATGCAGGAGATCGAAGATGTCCTGGGCATGCGCACCTGCCCCATGAACTGGCCGGTGGGCATGGGCTCCACCTTCAAGGGCGTCTTCGACCGGCAGAAGGGCCACGTGGAGCTCTTCGACGACCGGGACCACGGCCAGACGAAGGCCCGCACCGAAACCATCGCCATGGACGATCCCAAGTTGCCGACCATCCTCGGTGAGGAGCTGTACCGGAAGCTGCGGGAGGACATCGAACTCCTGGACGTGGCCGGCGACCCCTGGGACTTCGACCGGTTCCGCCGCGGCGACCTCTCCCCCCTCTTCTGGGGCTCGGCGCTGACCAACTTCGGCGTGCAGCCTTTCCTCGAGTACTTCCTGGAGCTGGCCCCCTCCCCCGCCCCGCGCCTCGCCGGCGACCGGCTGGTGGAGCCGGAGGAGCCGCGCTTCTCAGCTTTCGTGTTCAAAATCCAGGCCAACATGAACCCGGCCCACCGGGACCGCATCGCCTTCCTGCGGATCGTCTCGGGCCGGTTCCAGCGGGGCATGGAGGTGCAGCACGTCCGCCTGGGCAAGAAGGTGCGCCTGTCCCAGCCGCAGCAGTTCATGGCCCAGGAGCGGCAGATCGTGGAGGAGGCCTACGCCGGCGACATCATCGGCGTCTTCGACCCCGGCATTTTCCGCATCGGCGACACGCTCTGCACCGGCGAGCCCGTCCAGTTCGAGGGCATCCCCTCCTTCTCGCCCGAGCACTTCGCCCGCGTGCGGTACAAGGACGCCATGAAGTCCAAGCACTTCCGCAAGGGGCTCGAGGATCTGACGGAGGAGGGCGCCATCCAGGTCTTCTACGCCACCCAGCCCGGCCACCCCGATCCGATTCTCGGCGCGGTGGGCGAGCTGCAGTTCGACGTGTTCCAGTACCGCATGCTGAACGAGTACGGCGTGGAGGTGACGCTGGAGCGCCTGCCCCACCAGGTGGCCCGGTGGGTCGAGGGCGAGGGCTACCAGCCCCGCCGCTTCTGGGGCACCGACCACCTGGCCGTCACCGACCGGGACGGCCGGAACGTCCTGCTCTTCCGCAACGAGTGGTCCATGCGGTACGTGATGGAGAACAACGAGAACCTCGTCTTCCGGGCCACCGCACAGGCCCGCTGAGCCATGGTCAACGACGATACGTCCGTCTCCGCCGCCGGCCAGGTGCGCTCCGTGCAGTCGCTGGCCGTCTCCGGCACACACCTTGAGCCGAATCTCCAACAGGTGCAGGAGGCGGGCTACGGCTACTTCGCCTTCCTGGACCGGCTGGCCCGGCCCTTCCTCCGGGTGCGCCAGGGCCCGGCCGGTACGATGGTGGTGCGTCTCTGCGGCGTCACCCTCCTCTCCTTCCGCGTGCCTGCGATCCGAGAAAAGGCCGGCGTGGCGGCCATCTGCTTCCCCATCGCGGCCGGCCTCCTGGTGCAGCAAAACAAGCGCTGCCGCGGCGAACTGCGCCTGGAGTTGCACCCCGATCGGCTGGTGATGGCCGTGGAGGGCTACTATCCCGCCCTGGTGGGATCGGGGAGCAGCCGCTTCCGCCGCTGGCTCTACCAGCGCACGCAGGCGGCGGTGCACCGCCGCGTGGCCGCCCGTTACCTCAAGCTCTGGCTGAGCCGGGCCGTCGCAGAACGGGAGGCACCATGAGACCGTGCCCCGCCAGCACAAGGGACGCCGCCGGCCTCAGGCCCGGCGCGAATCATCAGCAACACAAGGCGCCGTTCCCGGCAGTCGGGGGCGGCGCCTCTTGCATGTCCACAATCCGTATCTCCTTAAGGTCAATGAATGTCAAAAGGACAGAGATAATCAAGCGAGGTGTTCGGAATGAACTGGCAGGACGAGCCGTTTGCCCGGGTGGCCTCCCAGGTCGGTCCCAGCGTCGTCCAGGTGCGGGCCGGCCGCGGACAGGGCTCGGGCGTGCTTCTGGATTCGCACAGCGTGATCACCAACGCCCACGTGGTGGGCGATTACCCCGTACCGGCCATCACGTTCGCGGATGGTGTCACCCGGCCGGGGCGGGTCGTGGCGGCCGACTGGCTCTACGACCTGGCTCTGGTGGAGACCGACTCGCCGATGGCCGCCCGGGTGGAGCCGGCCCCCGAGGAGTCCGTCGTGCCGGGCAGACTGGTGGTGGCCATCGGCAACCCCTACGGCTTCGGCTGGACCGTCACTACCGGCGTCGTCAGCGCCGTCGAGCGCATCATCGGCGGTCTGGACGGCCTGATTCAAACCGACGCGGCCATCAACCCCGGCAACAGCGGCGGCGCCCTGGTGGACCTGCAGGGCCGCCTGGTCGGCATACCCACCCTGGTCCTCGCCCGGGGGCAGAACATCGGGTTCGCCATCCCGGCGTGGCAGGTGCTCCAGGTGACGGAGCAGTTCCGGCGGTTGGGCCGGGCCGAGCACCCGTACGTCGGCCTGCTCGGGACAACCGAGGTCATCGACCCGGCGGTGGCACGGGCGCTGGACCTGCCGGACCGCGGCGTGCTGGTCGCAGGTGTGGAGCCCGGCGGCCCCGCGCACCTGGCCGGTCTCACGGAGTGGGACATGGTGACCGCGGTGGACGGCGTGCCCACCCCCTCCATGCCGGCGCTGCGACGCCAGATCCGCAAGACGCCGGTGGGCAGCGTCGTTTCCTTCACGGTCCTGCGGGGCGGCCGCACCCTTGACGTGCCCGTCCGCGTGGGCGAGCTGCCCGCCGCCGCCAGGCGCTAGCCTCCCGGCCACTGCGTGACGAAGTCCCGCAGCGCGTCCCGGGTGCTGGGGAATGCCAGCCGGTCCCACGGGATCTCGTCCCGGCCGAAGAGCCGCACCTCCTGCGTCTCGGTCCCGCGAGCGGGCTCTCCGCCCACCACGTCGCAGTGGTAGACCACGACCACCACCACAGAATCCGGGTAGGAGTAGACCCCGACCGGCCGGGTGGCGCGCACCCGGAGGCGCACCTCCTCGAAGGTCTCCCGCTCCGCCGCCTGCGGCACGGTCTCCCCGCGCTCCACGTAGCCGCCCGGGAAGACCCAGAGCCCCAGGCCCGGCTCGATGCCCCGCCGCGCCAGCAGCACCCGGCCGCCGATCACCGGGATCGTGCAGGCCGCGACCTTGGGATCCAGGTAGGTGATCCGGCCGCACCTGGTGCAGACCAGCCGGTCGCGCTGTTCACTCTCCACGAGACGCCACTCGAGCTTGCCCCCACACGCAAAACAGTACGGCATCCCGCGATCCTCCTCTCGTCGGAGCCGGCGCATCCTTCTCGTTCTCTTGCCTTCGACGGCGCCAAACCCAGTTCCTGTAGGATGCGATCCACGAACCTCCAGCCCGGCCCGGGCCCCCTTCCAGTCAGGCGAGAAACGGCGGCACGACTGGCGAACCTTTCGTGCGGAGAATCTACACTCCATATGCAGGAGGGATGCCCGTGGACGAACTGAACCGCCGGCTGGCCGAAGCCGCCGATCGCCATGCCCGCCTGGAGAAGCTGAAGCGGCAGATCGATCGGCTCCGGTCCGAGCACCGGGAAGCGACCGACCGCGCCGCAGAACGGAAGGCTGCCCTCGCCAAGGAGCAGCGAGACGTGGAGAGACTGGAATCGGGTTCCCTGGGGGCGATGCTGGCCACCCTCTTCACCAGCAAGGCCGAACGGCTGGACCGGGAGCGCCAGGAGGCTGCCCAGGCGCTGGTTCGCTACGAGGAGGCCCGGCACCATGCAGAGGAGATCCGGCGTGACCTGGAGGCGGCAGAGGCGGAAGCCGCCCGGCTCGCCGGCGCCGAGGCCGAGTACCGCGCCCTCCTGGCCGAGAAGGAGCAGCGGCTGCGCGCCGCACAGGGATGGGCCGCCGAGCGCCTCCTCGCCCTGGAACAGGAGGAGGCCGACGTCCGCCGGCGCGCCCGGGAAGTCGTCGAGGCGCTGGAAGCCGGGCAGGCGGCAGCCGCCGGCCTTGACCGGGTGGTCGATCTCCTGCAGTCCGCCGACCGCTGGGGCACCTGGGACATGTTCGGCGGCGGCCTCATCAGCACCATGGTCAAGCATTCCCGCATCGACGACGCCCGGGCCGAACTGGCGCAGGTGCGGCACGCCCTCGACGTTTTCCGCCGGGAGCTGGCCGACGTGGGCGGGGGCGTCGACCTGCCCGTGGTGGACCTGGACGGCTTTACCCGCTTTGCCGACTACTTCTGGGACAGCTTCTTCGTGGACTGGATGATCCAGGGCCGCATCGCCGAGGCGCTCCGGTCGGCCCAGAACGCCCGCAGCCAGGTGCTGCACCTGCTGGACTGGCTCGCCGCGCAGGACGGGGCGATCCGGTTCGAGCTGGACGACATCCAGCGGCGGCGGGAGCAACTGATTGTGAACGAGTAGCGAGCGGCAGGCTGGGAAACGGCAACAGGGCGATCTCGCCAGGCGGCGGGATCGCCCTTCCCGCTTCTGAAAGGCCCGTGATACGGCCCGCTGCTTGCCGCTACTGCGGGGCCGTTTCCCGCACGTAGGCCGTCCCCCTGCGGGTCCACGTCTCCACCACGCCGTCCGTGTAGGTCACCGTGAACTGGTCGATGCCTTCCGCACCAAGAGAAACCATCGGGTTCTTCCGGTACCCGGTGTAGGTGAAGCGGAAGTCCTGCGGTCTGGGCACCCACAGCAGGCGCCACTCCCGGCCCTCCCGGCGCAGCAGGTGGACCTCCATGTTGGAGCGCGTGCCGACCCCGGACAGGTCCACGACCGCCAGCGCGTCGGCGCCGTCCTGCCGGAGCGCCTTGAAGTCCGCACCGCACCCGACCGGGCAGTTGTGCCCATACGAGCCGAAAACGCGGTACCGCTCCTCGGCCAGAGCCGCTTCGGCCTGGGGATAGAGCTGGGCCTGCCAGTCGGCGCCGTCGTGCCAGAACAGCGCATGCCCCATCATCGCGTTGACGAACTCCGCAAATCGGCAGGCCAGCAGTGGCACCTCACCCTCGCCTCCGGCTGGGCTGTACCGGCACACGAACACCAGATCAGGTTTGGCGATCCTGAACTCCATCTGCGACTCCGCTGTGGGCAGGTCCAGGGTCCTGATGACATCCTTCGCCTTTTCCAGGATCACCCCGGCATCCTCCAGCCGGCTCCCCGGCGGCACCCCGGGCGTGGCTGCCGACGCGTGCCGGGCCTCACCCGGCTCCTCCTCCGCCGGCGGGTAGAGGAAAGCCCGCCAGTCTCCCTCGCCGCGGCTGAACAGGGCATAGCGCGCCAGGCCGTCCCGGCTCTCCCCGAACTTGCAGACCAGCGCCTCCCCTTCCTCGTCCCCACCGACGCCTCCGTCCTGCCCTTGTACGCACCGAAAACGCCCCCTTGCACTCCCGCACCTTGAGCCTTACGGCTCCGGGCCCGTGCATCTCGAGTTCCCGCTGCTTTGGACGCCCGCCGGCGTCCGTTTTGTTCCACCACGGGCACGCGCGGCAAAGCCACCGGGAAACGGAAGAGCCGAAGTCCTCCGTCCCGATGGCTTGGTCCGGCCGAGCCACAGCCTCAGAAAAACCGCAGCTGCCGGTGCCCGATGAAGGTCCGCCGGTGGATCGGGCACGGCCCGAACCGCTCCAGGGCCTCCCAGTGCTCTCTCGACCCATACCCCTTGTTGCGGGCGAAGCCGTATTCGGGGTAGAGCTTATCGTACTCCACCATGATCCGGTCCCGGGTCACCTTGGCCAGAATCGACGCCGCGGCGATGGAGAGCGACTTGCGGTCGCCGCCCACCACCGGCCGCTGCCAGCCGCTCCACTGGGGGAGGGGCCGGTTGCCGTCCACCAGCAACGCGGCCTCCGCCGCCCGCCCGAGCCGGAGGGCGGCCATCGCCCGGGCGGCCTCCACCGCCTGCGCCATGGCCTCGAAAGTGGCCTGCAGGATGTTGATCTCGTCAATGCGGGCGGCGTCGACGACGCCGATGCCCCAGCCCAGGGCGATCTCCTGGATCGGCCCGAACGCCGCCTCACGCTGTTTCTCCGTCAGCTGTTTCGAGTCGTTCACCCCGGGCAGCGCCGCCCCCTCGGGCAGGATGCATGCCGCCGCCACCACGGGGCCTGCCAGCGGGCCGCGGCCCGCCTCGTCCACGCCGACCACCTGGCAGCCATGCCGCCAGAGCACCCGCTCCAGGCGCAGATCAGCCAACCCGGGTCACCTCCCTTCTCACCGCCGCACCGCCCCGGGTGCGCCGGGTCAGCAGCAGGAAGCCGAGGCCCGCAGCCAGGGCGATCACGGCGGCCACCCGGTAGAGCAGGACGGTCCCGGACAGGTCCACGAGCCGCCCGGAGACCAGGTTGCCGATCACCGTGGCCACGCCGCTGTTCACCAGCACCAGCAGGGCCTGGCCGCTGGTGCGCAGTTCCTGCGGGACCAGCCGGCCCACGATCTGCACGGCGGTGGGGGCGAACAGAGCGAAGGTGACGGCCTGCATCAGCTGCAGTGCAAGCACCAGCCCCGCGGCCGGGGCCACGCCCATCAGCAGCCAGCGCAGCCCGTACATGAAGGCGGAGACCGTCACCACCTCCATGTCCCCGAAGCGCTCCGTGATGCGGTCCAGGTACAGCCAGACCGGCACCTCCATGGACGCGGCGATCGCCCAGGCAAGCCCCACCACCGAGTTGGAACCGCCCAGGCTGCCGATGTGGATTGAGAGGAACGCCGAGTTGGCCGCGACCGTGACCTGCAGCAGCCCCGAGCAGAGCAGGAAGCCGGTGAGTTCCGGGATGCGGAAGAGCGTGGAGAACGGCGGCAGGGGCCCCCGCTCCCGGCTCACGCCGTCCGCCGGCAGCCGGCGGCTGAAGATCAGGGTGACGAGCGAGATGGTCGTGTAGAAGGCAAACGACCAGCGCAGGTCGATGCGGTTGTAAAGCCACCCGCCCAAGGTGGTCGTGATCACCCAAGCCACCGACCCCCACAGGCGCAGCTGCGGATAGCTGGCCCCCGTCCGCTGCACCTCGCCCAGGGCAATGGAGTCGGCAATCGCCCCCAGCGGGCCGGAAAAGAACGACCAGAGCGCCACCAGCGGCAGGAAGGTCCAGAACGACGAGCCGAGGCTCACCAGCGCGCCGGCGAGGGCGGCGGCCACCAGGATCTGCCCGAAGAGCCGCCCCCGGTTGCCCGAGCGGTCGGCGAGCTGGCCGAAGAGCGGTTGGGACAGAAACAGCATCACCGGCGGCACCGAGAGCAGCAGTGCGATCTCCGTGGCGGAGAGGCCCGCGCTCTTGTAGAAGAGCGAGAGAAACGGCGTCATGGCGCCCTGGGCCCCGAAAAAGAAGAAGTAGACAGCGGACACGACCAGGCCTCCTGCGTGCGACTTACGCCTGCGGAACCGCACAGAGATACTCTGATTTCGCCCCGGCCGGCCGAACTCCTTTCGCCTCACCGAAAGTCACGGGCTTGACGTGGAGGGAAGCCGTGGCCGCCTCAGCTCAGGGCTGGTCGTGGGTGGCCCGGCCGTCGCCGCTGATGGGAATGACGGGCCCCAGGAAGACGGGCCTGCGGCGCAGAGTTACCTCGGCGAACGCCTTCACCCGCGCGGCGAACTCCCGGGCCGCATAGGCCCGCTCGACCCCGTACCGGAACCGGTCCGCCGGAACCCCCTGCGCGTCCAGCCCGAGGCGGGTCGCGATCCACAGGGCCCGCGGAAGGTGGAACTCCTGGGTGACGACGATGACGTCCCTCACCTGGAAGATCGCACCGGCGCGGTACATGGAGTCGTAGGTGTCGAACCCGGCGTGGTCGAGGAACAGGTCCTCCGGGGGTACCCCCCGCTCTTCGAGGTAGCGCCGCATCGCGTTCACTTCATCATAATCCGCCCGGCTGTGGTCGCCCGATAGAAGCAGCTTCCGCACCTTGCCCGTCTGGTACAGCTCCAGGGCCGCTTCCAGCCGGTCCCGGAGCATCGGGGTTGGCCTGCCGTCGCTCGTCACGCCGGCGCCCAGCACCAGGGCCACCTGGGCGGGCTGCGCGTCGGCGGCGCTCACGATCAGGCGCCGGCCCTGCCAGTAGACCACGGCGTTCACCGCCAGCACCAGGGCCGCGCCCACCAGTGCTGCAACGACCAGGCGCACCAACCACCGGCGCCCACCCCGCATGGGCCTCATCTCCTTGCTCCTTCGCTGCCCATAGGACGAACGGTGCGTCCCGCCTGTTCCACGAGACTGCGCGGCGCCTTCGGCCGTCGCGGGTGCGCCGGGATGCCGCCGTCCGCCGGACCGGGGGACAGGCGCGAGCCCCCCGGGTTCACGACGGGCCCCGGACGGTTCGGCACAGACCGCCCCGGAAAGCACATGACCCGCAGCGGCAGGTACCTCTGCCACTGCGGGCCGGCGTCACGGTCACGGTTTTATCTCAAAGTAGATGGTTTCCGACACCCCGATGTGCTCGTGCCGGGTGTTGGCCAGCTCCACGTGGATCTTGTACTCGCCCGGCTCGATATTCGGCACTGTGTATTTGTAACCATAGATCATGGCCTCGGGACCGTCGTTCAGATAAATGTGCACGTGGCCGTCCCTGCCGGCTTCCCAGTTCTCGGTCTTCACGTACACCACGAGGTCCCGGCCCTCCTGCGCCGCGGTCACCGCAAGCGTCGGCCCCTCGCTATCCCTGCCGCCGCAGCCGGTGAGCAGCGCTGCGGCAAGCGCCAGGGCCGCGGTCCACCGCCTCATTCCGCCACCCCTCCCTCGACCACGTCTGGCTCCGGCCCCGCGGGGCGCCGCCGCCAGGCCACCCACGACCCGGCGGCCAGCACGACAGCCGCCGCCACGAACAACACCCGGGTCCAGGGCCAGCGCGGGTCAATCTGCGCCATCGCCAGGAACTGCTCGGGCACCGCGGCCCCGGCCCCCACCTCCAGCTCGATCCGGTGCAGGTCGCCGCCCAGCGCCAGGTCGATCGTCACCGCGTACCGCGGCGCCCCCTCGGGAACCACCCGGCCGCGGTAAGTGCCGGGGGCGATCTCCTCCATCACCACAGGTTTGGTGGCCCGTCCGCCCGGGGGCCTGGCGTAGAGCTCCACCCGCTGCCCTTCCACCAGGCCGCCGTACACGTCCACCAGCCTGGCCACCACCGTGCCCTGCTCGTCCACCGTCACGTAACCGAACAGGTCCATCACATGCGCCAACGCCGACGTCCCGAATGCGACCAGCAAGGCCAGCGCCACCGCCGCCAGCCGGCCGCGCATGCACCGCCGCAACCGCATCCCCTCCCCGAGGTGCTGCCGCATACATTCAGCTATCGCGGCAATTCCGGCTCTTTCCTCAAGGAAGTACATATTCGGCCACCGATGCAACCGCACCTGCTCGTCACCGACAATCGCACATCGCCAGCGGTCGCACCGACCGCTCGGCCGGCGCCTTGCCCCCCAGCCAGGGGGCCGTCGCCTCCACGTCAATGGCGGCGCGCGGAAGCGCCCGCGGGCCGTCTCACCGGACCGCGGGCGCTTCTGCGCGAGTTACTCCAGGTGGATCAGACCGTTCACCTCGTAGACGCACTCCTTGTCGCCCCGGGGTACGGTTCCCGCCTGCGTCACCCCCGGCGAGGCCTCGGTGCATGTCTGGGCCACGCCCTCCACCATCGCCTTGCAGAGGTGGCAGATGTGATCCGGATGAGCAGAGGCCACCTCGTGGAAACCGCACGACTTCAGCACCAGGCTGGGCCGCCCCCCCGGCCCCAGGGCCACCTTGGCCGAGACCCCGAGCCGGCTGAGCGCCAGCGCGCAGGCCTCCAGCAGCTCCGTCGGACTGGCCGCGCCGTCGAGCGCCGGAGCGAGCTTGGCCAGGGCCTCCTGCCCCAGCCGCCTGCCGAAGCTGTGGCCGATCTGTTCCACGGCCTCCTTCCCGCCGTCGCCCAGCAGGGCCAGCGACTGCACCAGCAGGTCGGCCAGCAGCTGGAAGTCCCGCGGGGGAACCGTCGTCAGCGATACGGCGCTCCCGGACGGCGCGTACACGTAGCCGGGCCGGCCACCCCTGCCGCTCTTCTCCGTGCGCTGCACCAGCAGGCCCACCTCCACCAGCCTGTTCAGGTGCA
Organism: Symbiobacterium sp.; assembly: GCF_040797425.1. Taxonomy (NCBI): domain Bacteria; kingdom Bacillati; phylum Bacillota; class Clostridia; order Eubacteriales; family Symbiobacteriaceae; genus Symbiobacterium; species Symbiobacterium sp. Next base: position 36,548 of record NZ_JBFNEH010000012.1, read on the forward strand.
TCCGGGCGACGTTGGGATGCAAATCGAACCGGCGGGCCACCTCGGCTGCGGACACCGGGTCGGGCGCCACCAGAACGTACTGGTAGATGTTGTACCTGGTCGGATCGGCCAGTGCTGCACTCACTTTCTGCGGATCCCGTTCCACCTTGTCCCCCCCCAAACACGCTGCCTGGCCGTTCGGGTCGGACGAGCCGGACACCGGGCGTGAGGTCCGCCCGTCACCCGGCGCCACACCCCACGTCTATACTTACGAAACAGTTTGGTTGAAATTCTCCGATTGAGCCCGATAACACTATTGACACAGTGTAAATCTGGTCCATACAATGTGGCGTGAGCCTTAATCGTACCCGCCCGCTGGCTTCGCACCTATTTTACACTATAGCCACAGTGTAAAACAAGGGTACACTTCCCAGCCAGGTCGCCGACGCTGGGCATGCTAGTTGGCAGACATCCCGGTGCGCACGGGCGGCGGCGAGCCGCCCGGCCGGGGCGGCCACTCGGACGAACGGACCGGGAGGGCGAGCCGCCCTGCCCGGGAGATACTGCCAGGGCACACCGGCTGCGGGTGGCACCCGGGTTGATCGGATCGGGTCTGGACTATAGCGAAAGGAATCGAAAGGAGTAGTGCGATCGTGACCACTGGCGCCCCTCTGATTGTCAAGAACTTGCATGTGAGCATCGAGGGCAAGGAGATCATCAAGGGGCTGGATCTCGAGGTCAAGCCGGGCGAGATCCACGCCATCATGGGCCCCAACGGAGCCGGCAAGACCACCCTCGGCTTCGCCCTCATGGGCCATCCCCGCTACGAGGTCACCGAAGGTACCGTGATGCTCGGCGACCAGAACGTGCTGGAGATGGACGTCACGGAGCGAGCGAAGGCCGGCCTCTTCCTCGCGTTCCAGTATCCCTTCGAGGTCTCGGGCGTCACCGTGGCCAACTTCCTCCGTCAGGCCGTGAGCGCCGTACGCGGCGAGGAGATCGGCGTCTGGGAGTTCCAGGAGATGCTCGCCGAGAAGATGCAGCTGCTCGAGATGGATGAGTCCTTCGCCGGCCGCTACCTGAACGAAGGCTTCTCCGGCGGCGAGAAGAAGCGGAACGAGATGCTGCAGATGACGCTCCTGCAGCCCAAGATCGCCATCCTGGACGAGACCGACTCCGGCCTCGACATCGACGCCCTGAAGGTCGTCGCCAAGGCCGTCAACTCCCTGCGCGGCCCCGACTTCGGCGCCATCGTCATCACCCACTACCACCGCATCCTTGACCATATCCGGCCCGACGTGGTGCACGTGCTCATGAACGGCCGCATCGTGAAGACGGGCGGCCCCGAGCTGGCCCTCGAGATCGAGAAGAAGGGCTACGACTGGATCAAGGCCGAGCTCGGCATCGTGGACGAGACGGCCGAGGCGGGGGTGAAGTAACCCATGCCGACCGTCACCGAACCCCGCTTCCTGGAGGAGCGGCGCCAGGCGGCCCGCTCGCTCACCGAGTCGCTGCAACTTCCGGCCAAGACCGACGAGGCCTGGCGGCGCACCTCCCTGGAGGGGCTTGACGTGACCCAATACCGGCCGGTGCCCGCCCGCGTCACCCTCAAGGGTTCCGTGCCGGATGGCGTGATCTTCACCGACCTGCTCACCGCGGCGGCTGAGCACGCCGACCTGGTGGCGCAGTACCTGGGCAAGCTCTTCCCGATGGACCAGAACCTCCTCAGCGCCTCCCAGGCGGCCCACCTGAACGGCGGCGTGCTGCTCTACGTGCCCCGCGGGGTCGTGGTGCCGGAGCCGCTGCAGGTGGTCTACGAGGCCGCCGACGGCGAGGCGCAGTACCTGCACACGCTGGTGATCGCCGAGGACAACGCCGAGGTCACGCTCCTGGAGCGGTATGAGGGCACCGGCGACTATCTCAGCGTGGCCGTGGTGGAGGTCTTCCCGGCCCAGGGCGCCCGGGTGCGCTACGGCTACCTGCAGAACCACTCCCAGGATGCCTGGGCCTTCGTCTTCCGCCGCGGCGTGACGGGCCGCGACGCCACCCTCGACTGGGTCGGCGGCGAGTTCGGCGGCGCCCTGGTGCGTTCCGAAATCGTCAACAACGTGGACGGCGCCGGTTCCGAGTCCAGCCTGAAGGTGGTCTTCGGCGCCACCGACCGGCAGCACCAGGACATCGTGGCGGCGCAGATTCACAGCGGTCCCTTCAGCCGTTCCGACATCCTGGGCCGCGGCGTCCTCTCCGGCCGGGCGCACACCGTCTTCCGCGGCAACGGCCAGATCAACTACGCCGCCAAGAACGCCTCCACGTTCCAGCGGCAGCAGGCCCTCCTCCTCTCCGACAAGGCCCGGGCCGACTCGATCCCGGCCCTCATCATCAACGAGCACGAGGTCGAGGGCGCCGGCCACGCCGCCACGGTGGGCCAGCTCGACGAGGAGCAGCTCTTCTACCTGCAGGCCCGCGGCCTCACCCGGGCCGAGGCCGTCCGCATGCTGGTGCTGGCCTTCCTGGCGCCGGTGCTGGAGCAGATCCCCGTGGCGGAACTGCGTGACGAGATGATCCAGCTCATGGGAGAGAAGGTGAAGTAAGTGGCCCTGGATGTGGCCCGAATCCGGCAGGACTTCCCGATCCTCCATCAGGAGATGAACGGCCATCCCCTGGTCTACCTCGACAATGCGGCAACCACGCAGAAGCCGCGGCAGGTGATTCAGGCGCTGGTCGAATACTACGAGGGATATAACGCGAACGTCCACCGGGGCATTCACACCCTGGCCGAGCGGGCCACCGAGGCCTACGAAGGCGCACGGGCGAAGATTGCGCGCTTCATCGGCTCGCCTTCGCCCAACCAGGTGATCTTCACCCGGAACGGGTCCGAGGGGCTGAACATGATCGCGTACGGCTGGCTGCGCCCCCGGCTGCGGCCCGGCGACGTCATCATCACCTCCGGCATGGAGCACCACTCTAACCTGCTCCCCTGGCAGCAGGCCGCCCTGGCCACCGGAGCCCAGGTGAAGTACGTGAACCTGCTCCCCGACGGCACCCTGGACCAGGAACACTACGACCGGCTGCTGAGCGAGGGCAACGTGCGCTTCGTGGCCATCTCCGGGGCCTCCAACGTGCTGGGCACCATCAACCCGGTGAAGGAGATGGTGGCCAGGGCGCACCAGGCGGGGGCCAAGGTGGCGGTGGATGCTGTACAGGTGGTACCGCACATGCCCGTGAACGTGGTAGACTGGGACGCGGATTGGATCGCCGTCGCCGGGCACAAGATGCTCGCACCCACGGGTACCGGCTTCCTCTGGGGCAAGATGGAACTGCTGGAGGAGATGGAACCCACCTACTTCGGCGGCTCCATGATCGCCGAGGCGCACCTCACCGGTGCGAAGTGGGCGGAGCCCCCGGCCAAGTTCGAGGCCGGCACCCCGAACATTGCCGACTTCATCGCCTTCGGGGTGGCCGTGGACTACCTCACCGCGCTGGGCATGGAGAACGTCTACGCGCACGAGAAGGCGCTCACCCAGTACGCCTGGGAGCGGCTCTCGGCCATCGACGGCGTGCGGCTCTTCGGCCCGCGGCAGCCCCGGGCCGGCCTCATCAGCTTCGACGTGGCGGGCATTCACCCCCACGACCTGTCGGCGGTGCTCAACGCCGAGGGCGTGGCCATCCGGGTGGGCCACCACTGCGCCCAGCCGCTAATGGAGATCCTCGACGTGCCGGCGACCAACCGAGCGAGCTTTTATATCTACAATATGCAGGCGGAGGTCGACCGGCTGGTCGACGCCATCCTCCACGCAAAGGAGTTCTTCGGCGTATGAACAACGAAGCTCAGCATCCGGTGAACCTGAGTGCGCTCTACCAGCAAGTCATCCTCGACCACTACAAGCGGCCGCGCAACAAGGGAGTCGTGCAGCGCGCCGTGCTCAAGAAGCATCTGCACAACCCCACGTGCGGCGACGACATCGAGGTCCAGGTCGAGCTTGGTGATGACGGCAAGATCACCGACGTCAAGTGGAACGGGCGCGGCTGTTCCATCTCCATGGCCAGCGCGTCCATGATGTCGGTCGCCCTGAAGGGGAAAACGCTGGCAGAGGCCCAGGAGCTGATGCGGAGCTTCTACAGCATGATTCAGGGGGAGCAGGGGAACTACAAGCCCCTCGGCGAGATCCAGGCGCTCTCTGGCGTGAGCAAGTTCCCCGTGCGCATCAAGTGTGCGACCCTGGCCTGGCACTGCCTGGAAGAGGGGATCAAGGAGTACGAAGGAGGGGCAAAGAATGGTTAGCCAGCCGTACGAAATCGTCGGTGAGTATAAATACGGCTTCCGCGACCCCGAGAACTACGTGTTCAAGTCCGACAAGGGGCTCACCCGCGAGATCGTCGAGTCGATCTCCCGGTTCAAGAACGAGCCCGAGTGGATGCGGGAGATCCGGCTGAAGGCCTTTGAGGTCTTCCAGGCCAAGCCGATGCCCACCTGGGGCACCGACCTGTCGGGGGTCGATTTCCAGAACATCCACTACTTCGTGCGGGCCACCGACCGGCAGGGCCGCACCTGGGACGAGGTGCCCGCAGAGATCAAGCGCACCTTCGACCGTCTGGGCATCCCCGAGGCGGAGCGCAAGTACCTGGCCGGCGTGTCGGCGCAGTACGAGTCTGAAGTGGTCTACCACAACATCCGCAAGGACCTCGAGGCCCAGGGCGTCATCTTCTGCGACATGGACACCGCCGTCCGGGAGTACCCGGACATCGTGCGGCAGTACTTCGGCACCATCGTGCCGATGACGGACAACAAGTTCGCGGCCCTGAACACGGCCGTCTGGTCCGGCGGCTCCTTCATCTACGTGCCCCCGGGCGTGAAGGTCGAGATCCCGCTGCAGGCCTACTTCCGCATCAACACGGAGAACATGGGCCAGTTCGAGCGGACGCTGATCATCGTCGACGAGGGCGCCAACGTCCACTACGTCGAGGGCTGCACCGCCCCCATCTACTCCACCGATTCGCTCCATGCAGCGGTGGTGGAGATCATCGTGAAGAAGGGCGGCCGCTGCCGGTACTCCACCATCCAGAACTGGTCCACCAACGTCTACAACCTCGTCACCAAGCGGGCTGTGGCGTACGAGGATGCAGTGATGGAGTGGGTTGACGGCAACATCGGCTCCAAGGTGACGATGAAGTACCCGGCGATCTACCTGATGGGCCCCCGGGCCCGCGGTGAGGTCATCTCCATCGCCGTCGCCTCCCGGGGCATGATCCAGGACGCCGGCGCCAAGATCTATCACTTCGCTCCCGACACCTCGTCCCGCATCACCTCCAAGTCCATCTCCCGCGATGGCGGCAACACCACCTATCGCGGCCACATCCTGGTGGAGCCGCAGGCGGAGCGGGCCAAGGTGAAGGTGGAATGCGACGCGCTGATCTTTGACGACAAGTCCCAGTCGCACACCATCCCGTATATGGACATCAAGAACCAGAACGTCACCATCGAGCACGAGGCCACCGTCTCCAAGGTCTCCGAGGAGCAGCTCTTCTACCTGATGAGCCGCGGCCTCTCCGAGGAGCAGGCCCTGACGATGATCGTGATGGGCTTCATCGAGCCCTTCGCCCGCGAGCTGCCGATGGAGTACGCCGTCGAGCTGAACCGGCTCATTGAGATGGAGATGGAGGGTTCGGTGGGCTAACCGGCCGCCCGGTGCGTTGGCGCCGGTGCGGATGGCATCGACTCGGCCGGTGACCGCGGTCGGCGGCACGCTGCGGAGCGTTCCGCCTGCCGGGCAGTGGACCAGTCGATCCAACATGGCACAGGCGGGTCCCGTACCCGACCCGCACAGGGGGCGAAATCGATGGCGCTGGTGAAGGTTGCCGAGACGCACGAGGTTCCGGTGGGTCAGTCGAAGCGAGTCGTGGTGAAGCGGGTGCCCGTCGCCATATTCCACCTGGAAGACGGCTACTACGCCGTGGCCGACACCTGCTCCCACGCCGAGGCGTCGCTCAGCGAGGGGCAGATCATGGGCGACCGTGTGGCGTGCCCCCGCCACGGCGCCCTGTTCGACATCAGGACCGGCGCAGCGCTCACGCTGCCGGCGGTCACCCCGGTGGAGACCTTTAAGGTCGTCGTCCAGGGGAACGATATCCTCGTGGAGGTGTGACGCAGGTGGCGCAGATTACCAAGGAGCAGGTGCTCAAGGTGCTCGAGCGGGTGGTCGACCCCGAGCTGCGCATCAACGTCGTGGACCTGGGTCTGGTCTACGACATCGAGATCACAGAGGACAACAACGTGGGCATCGACATGACGCTCACCACCCAGGCCTGCCCCATCGGACCGCTGCTCCAGATGCAGGCAGAAGCCGCGCTCAAGTCCATCCCCGGCGTGAACCAGGTGGACGTGCGGCTGGTCTTCGACCCGCCGTGGACGCCGGACCGGATGAGCGAACGGCTCAAGAAGGCGCGGGAGATGGGGCTGCTGTAGCGATACATGGCGGTTCCGCCCAGGCTGGCGGAGCCGCCACTTCGATTTTGGCGCCGCGGCGTGGGCGCGGGTTCCCGGACCGGCGGCCCCGGGACATTCGTGTGTGGCACAGTCTTGGTCTCTGCTCATATGATGTGCCACACAAGTTGCAGCTTGGCCCGCCCGGCTGCACGCTTGTCGAACAGTGCTGTACCCGTAACGCACACAGAAGCACCGCAAGCCGGGGAGGTTCGGAAAGTGGACTGGCTGAACACCGGCCTGTGGGCCGCCCAGGTCGTGCTCACTGCCGTGTTCCTGATGGCCGGGTTCCAGAAGGCGTTCCAGTACGACCGGGCGAAGCAGACCCTGGCCTGGGTCAAGGACGTGCCGAGGGGCCTGGTCACGTTCATCGGCGCCGCGGAACTGCTCGGCGCCCTCGGGATGGTCCTGCCTGCCGTCACCGCGCTCCCGTCGTGGCTCACGCCGCTGGCCGCCGTGGGTCTCGGACTCATCATGCTTCTGGCCGCGGGGTTCCACGCCCGGCGGGGCGAGGGCCAGGCCGTTGCGCTGAACGCGGTGCTCCTGCTGCTGGCTGCCTTCGTCGCCTACGGCCGCTGGTTCGTAAGCCCGCTCTGATAGGGGCGCCCGGGAACGCATCTGCAGTCAGCCGGTCTGCAGGTGCGTTCCGGCGTTTCGCGGGACCGCCGGCCACTGGCCTGAAGCCTGTGCCAATCCGCCGGAGAAGGTGTTGAACCGGGAAGGAATTGCCGTAACCATTCGAGAAGCAAAGAAATGCAGCACCTGGCTGAGAGAGGAGTGATCTCGCCATGACGGACCTCCCGGTTCTCCCTGGCGCCGAACCGCTGTACGCCACCGGCAGTCGCACAGGTGTCCTCGTCTCTCACGGGTTCACGGGCACACCGCAGTCCATGCGCTTCCTGGCCGAGGGCATCGCCAGGGCCGGCTACACGGTGGCCCTGCCGCGCCTCAAGGGGCACGGCACCACGCCCGCCGACATGGCCGCCGCCACCGCGTCCGACTGGACAGCGGACATCGTGGCGGCCATGCGCTGGCTGGAGGAGCGCTGTGACGTCCTCTTCATGACCGGCCTCTCCATGGGCGGCACGCTCACGCTCTGGGCCGCGGCCCAGTTCCCGGACCGGTTCGCCGGCGTCATCCCCATCAACGCCGCGGTCGCGATGGACTCCCCCGACATGGCGGCCCTTGCCTTCGCCCCCGACGCGCCGGCTGAGCTGCCCGGCATCGGCAGCGACATCAAGGCCCCCGACGTGAAGGAGCTGGCCTACCCGGTCACCCCGGTGCCGGCCATCAAGCACCTGATCGCCCTGGGCGCCGTCACGCAGATGATGCTCTCCCGGGTGAAGTGTCCCATCCTGGTCATCCAGTCGCGGGAAGACCACGTGGTGCCGCCCCGCAACGGCAAGCTGATCATGAGCGCCGTCTCCAGCACGGAGAAGGAATTGCTGTGGCTGGAGAACTCGTACCACGTGGCCACGCTGGACAATGACAAGGAGCTGATCCTGGAGAAAATCCTCGAGTTCATCAAGAAGCACAGCTAAGCTCACAGAAAAGTCAGGTAGACAAGGGGCGCGGAGGGTATTACCTCCGCGCCCGTTGTTCCTGTTCGACTTCACTGGTGCTGCGCCTGAGGAACCCTCTGGCTTCCCTGCACCCGCAAGTCGCCTGGTGCTCCCGCCAGACATCGTGCCTGTTCTACTTCACTGGTGCTGCGGTCTGGCGACAGTCGTGGGGGGCACAGCAGTCGTGAGCACCAGCAAATGCGAACAGGTCCCACCCGCCTGGCCGGCCTGCACAGCCGCGCGTAGCCTCCGGCGACTCAGGGCCCACCGCCCCTACACCGCGCCTCAGCACCAGCCAGTGCGAACAAGTGCGACGGCCCGCGCAGCAGTGTGGTGAGGCCGTCGGACCACCACTGCCCTTACAGCGACATCCGCAGGATCGCGGCCACGTCTTCCTGCGTCAGCTTGCGGAAGTGACCGATGGTCTCGCCCCTCATGGCCAGGGCAGCCATCCGCTCGATCTGCTCGTCGCCGATGCCGTAGTCGGCAAGCCGGGAGGGTGCGCCAATACTCGTCCAGAACTGCCGCAGCCGCTCGATCCCCTCCAGGCCCACTTCCCGGTCCGTGCGGCCTGCCGGGTCCACGTCGAATACCCGCACCGCCAGGCGGGCGAACCGCGCCGGGTTGACGTCCAGGCAGTACTTCATCCAGTTGGGCTGGACGATGGCCAGGCCGCCGCCGTGAGGGATGTCGTATACCGCCGAGAGCGCGTGCTCGATGGCGTGGGTGGCCCAGTCGCCCCCGTCGGTGCCCATGCTGAGCACGTCGTTCAGAGCCATCGTGCCGCAGAACATCAGGGTCTCCCTGGCCTCGTAGTCCGTTGGGTTGGCCACCACCTTGGGCGCCGCCTCCATCACCGTGCGCAGCAGGTCCTCGATCCAGCGGTCGATCAGGGGTGCGTTGTCCGCCGCGTGGAAGTACTGCTCCAGCGCGTGGGACATCATGTCCACCACGCCGTACACGGTGTGGTTCCGGGGCACGGTGAAGGTGTAGACGGGGTCCAGGATCGAGAAGGCGGGGTAGGTGTACGGCTCGGCGGACCAGCCGAGCTTCTGCCGGGTCTCCCAGTTGGTGATCACCGAGCTCGGGTTCATCTCCGAGCCGGTGGCTGCCAGGGTGAGCACCGTGCCGAAGGGCAGCGCCCCGGTTGCCTGTCCCTTCCCGGTAATGACCTCCCACACGTCCCCGTCATAGCGGGCCCCGACCGCGATGGCCTTGGCGCAGTCGATCACGCTGCCGCCCCCGACGGCGAGGATGAAATCGATCTGCTCCTGCCGGCAGATGGCGACACCCCGGTGGACGGTGCTGAGCCGCGGGTTGGGCTCCACCCCCGCCAGTTCGAACACCTGGCAGCCGACCTCCCGCAGGATGGCCATCACCTCGTCGTAGAGGCCGGTGCGCTTGATCGAGCCGCCGCCGTAAACCAGAAGCAGCCGCTTGCCGTAGGGTTCGAGTTCCGTCCGAAGGCACCGGAGCTGCCCGCGGCCGAAGATCAGCCTGGTGGGATTGTGGAAAACGAAATTGTCCATAGTGCGTGATCCTCTCCTCTGCTGTACGTGATGGTCCAGTGGCTTGTGCACGAGAGAGCGGCGATCGGCCCACCTTGTACGTATTATGAGCGAGCGGTGTTGGATCCTGCTTCCACGGCGCGACGAGGCAGCCTTACTCCGGCAGCAGCACGGCGTGGACGGAGCCGGGACCGTGGACGCCGATGCTGAGGTCGTTCTCGATGTCGGCGCTGCGGCTGGGTCCGGTGATCAGCACCAGGGAGGAGGGCAGTTCCGTCGCCCGGCCCACCCGCCTGATGGCCTCTGCGAGCGACGGCAGCAGCTGGGCGGGACGGATCAGGGCAACGTGCACGGGGGGCAGCAGGCTGACCACACGCCCCCGGCCGGGTGCGGAGCAGAGCAGGAGCGTACCGGTCTCGGCCACCGCCCAGTCGACGCCCGTGATCCCCGCCACAGCCCGGGCCGCCAGCTCTCTTGCCTGCCTGGGACCGGCCGCAGCGTTCCCGCCCCAGACCGCCAGGTCCAGACCGACTTCACGCAACGCACCGTCCAACCCCAGCGACGCCACCACCGGGTGGTTCCAGGCCATCACTATCGGCCGGTCACCGCCGGCGGCCTGAGCTGCCGGCAGCCCCGCCGCCCCGGCCGCCACCCGCGCTACGTGTGCGCGTGCGTCCGCCAGCGAGGCGGCCCGGTAGGGGGTGCCGCCCAGCCTCTCCAGCTCGCGGGCGAACCGTTCCCAGAGCGCGTCCAGCCCCCAGTCGGGAGACCGTGCGAGCAGCGACGCGTCGCTGTCCCATTCCACCGGCCCGGCCAGGGGCCGCTCCCGGCCCTTGCGGCGGGCCAGTGCGGTCAACAACTCGTGCTCGGTCATGGCCGCTTCACCTCCCTCCGCCAGGCCCGTCCGGGCCTGATGCCCCGGACTGTTCGGGCTGCTCCCGCGCGGCCCGCACGGCCGCCGCCGGCCCGGCGGGCTCCGCAACCAGGTCACCCCACAGCTCCCGGAAGGAGCGCGGGGCCAGCACTGGCACCTGTCGCCCGGCGGCCCAGGCGGCGAGGGGGCCGGGCCCTCGCTCTGACCAGCAGCCATCGCCGGCGGCCGATCCGGCGAAGAAGCCCCGCTGCAGCCACCGGGCGATGCGGCCGCTCAGCCGGTAGGCCCACGGGCGGCTCCAAGCCCAGGCCAGGAGCCGCATTGCCAGCCGCTCCCCACCCTCCGTGCGGCCGGCGGCCACGTTCTCCTCCCGCAGGCGCACCAGCAGGTCGTGGAGGGGAATCCCCACCGGGCAGACCTCGTGGCAGGCCCCGCAGAGGCTGGTGGCCATCGGCAGGTCTGACCACTCCTGCCGGCCGCCCAGCAGCGGCGTGATCACGGCGCCGATGGGGCCGCTGTACACCCCGCCATAGGCGTGGCCGCCGATCTGCCGGTAGACCGGGCAGACGTTCAGGCAGGCCCCGCACCGGATGCACGTGAGCACCTGCTCGTATTCGCTGCCCAGGATCCGGGAGCGCCCATTGTCCAGGAAGACCACGTGAAGTTCCTCCGGCCCGTCGAGCTCACCGGGCCGCCGGGGACCCGTGATCAGGTGGGTATAGGTGGTGATCTGCTGCCCGGTGGCACTGCGGGCCAGCACCGCCAGCAGGGGCGAGAGGTCCGCCAGGGTTGGAATCACCTTCTCGATTCCCACGATGGCCACGTGGACCGGCGGAACCGAGCTGACCAGCCGGCCGTTCCCCTCGTTGGTCACCAGCACCAGCGTTCCCGTCTCGGCCACCACGAAGTTGGCCCCGCTCACGCCGATTCCGGCGCGCAGGAACTTCTCCCGCAGCACCTGACGAGCCACGGCTGTCAGGGTAGGCGTGTCGGCGGACAGCGCGTGCCCGATCACCCGGCCAAAGAGTTCGGCCACCTGCTCCCGGGTCTTGTGAATGGCGGGGATGATGATGTGCGAGGGCGTCTCGCCGGCCAGCTGAACGATGTACTCGCCCAGGTCACTCTCCACCGCTTCGATACCTGCTCGGGCCAGGATCTGGTTCAGGTGGACCTCCTCCGAGGCCATCGACTTCGACTTGACCACCAGATCGGCGCCGCGGCGGCGGGCAATCTCCAGGACCACCCGCACCACGTCCTCGGCGTTGCGGGCGAAGTAGACTTGCCCCCCGCGCCGCTGAATTTGCTCCGCGGCCTGACCCAAGTAGTAGTCCAGATGGGCCACCGCATGCTGCCGGATTGCCGCCGCCCGGGCCCGCACCCGCTCGAAGTCGCCCAGGGCGAGCCCCTGCTCCGCCGAAGCCCGCAGCACCTCCATGGCCTGGCGGCGCATGCGGAAGAGCCGGTCCGTGGTGAACCGCAGGGCGCCCCGCAGACGGGCGTCGGCCAGGGCCCGGGAGACCCTTTCCGTGAACGGCCCGGCACTCATGCCAGCCCCACCCCCTCGGCCAGCAGGGTCGCCAGGTGCAACGTCCGCACCCCGGCGCCCCGCTGCCGCAGGCGGCCCTCGAGCTGCATGAGGCAGCCCAGGTCCGCGCTCACCAGGAGGTCGGCGCCTGCGGCGTTCAGGTGCTCGATCTTCTCATCGGCCATTGCCACCGAAATCTCCGGCTGCTTGATGCTGAAGGTGCCCCCGAAGCCGCAGCAGAGATCCGGCCGCTCCATCTCCACCAGTTCCAACCCCCGCACCCGCCGCAGCAGGCGCAGCGGCGGATTGCTCACCCCCAGGACCCTGGCCATGTGGCAGCCGTTGTGGTAGACCGCCCGGCCGCGATAGGAGGCGCCCAGGTCCTCCACCCCCAGCACGTCCACCAGGAACTGGGAGAGCTCGTAGGTCCGCGCGGCCACCTGCCGGGCCTGCTCCAGCAGCGCGGGCTCGTCCCGGAAGAGTTCCTCGTAATGGCGGCAGACCATTCCGGCGCAGGAACCCGACGGGGCCACGATGTAGTCACTGCCGCCGAAGGCCGCGAGGTGCTGCCGGGCCAGGACCGCTGCCTCGGTGCGGAAGCCGCTGTTCCACATGGCCTGGCCGCAGCAGGTCTGTCCCTGCGGAAAGTCCACCTGCACCCCCAGGTGGCGAAGCAGCCGTACAGTGGCCACCCCGACCTCCGGGAAGAGCAGATCGGCCAGGCAGGTGATGAACAGAGAGACGCGCATGCCGCTCATCCCCTCAGGCGCCGCGTGCGCTGCCTGCCCCTGACAGGGCAGGGGCGGCGGTGCGGGCGCGCACCAGGATGCCAAGCCCCACCAGCAGCAGCCCGCCCAGCACCAGGGTTCCAAGGTTCAGCCCAACGCCGTAGTTCCAGATGTAGGCGAGCGAACCGGCCAGCAGCACGTAGTAGGTCATGGGGATGATGGTCTTGCGGATCATCGCCCCCTCCTGGCCTGCCAGGCCCACGACCGCCGCGGCCGCCACCACGTTGTGGACGGTGATCATGTTGCCGGCGGCGCCCCCCACCGCCTGCACGGCTACCACCACCTCGCGAATGGCCCCGATCTGGTCAGCCACGCCCCACTGGAAGAGGGCGAACATCATGTTGGAGACGGTGTTGGAGCCGGCCACGAACGCCCCGAGTGCGCCGATCCAGGGCGCGAAGAGCGGCCAGGCGGCGCCGGCTGCGGTGGCGGCGGCGGTGGCCAGGGTGAGGGGCATCGACGCGAGGCCTGACGCTCCGCCGTCCGAGTTGATAAAGACCCGCACCATCGGCACCGCGAAGAGGAGCGCCGGCGCTGCCCCGAGCACCTGCCGGAAGGCTGACGCCCATGCGCGCTTTACCTCAGAGACTTTCATCCCATGAAGGAGCACCACCAGCAGCGAGACCAGGATAAAGATGAAGCCCGGGGAGTACAGCGGCGTCACGGAAGCAGACAGGCTAGTGCCGAAGATGTTCGGCCACGCGATCACGATGTTGTTCAGCGGCGCCTTCAGCCCGACTTGGGGAACCCGGGTCAGCACCAGCAGACCCGCCACCAGCACGTAGGGGAGCCACGCCTTGAGCAGGGTCATGCCGGGCCGCTCCTGGCCCACCTCGCCTTCCACGGTTCCCATCCAGTCCTTCTCCCACCGGGCCCGCGGCGGGAAGTCAAAGACCTCCGCCGGCACCAGGAAGCCCTTGCGGGCCGCAGCCACCACGATGGCGAGGCCCACGAGACCGCCGATCAGGGATGGGAACTCCGGTCCCAGGAAGTAAGCCACCAGAAGGTACGGAACCGTCATGGCGAAGGCGGAGAACAGAGCGAACCGCCACGCCTTCAGGCCCTCCACGAAGGAGCGGCGCTCGCCGTAGAAGCCGGTCAGGAAGCTGCTGATGAACAGCGGAATCAGGGTGCCGGCGGCGAAGTGCAGCAGCGCCGCCCGCCACGCGATCTGCCCCAGGTACTCGGTCCACTGGCCGAAGCCGGAAGCCGCCACGTAGTTCTGTACGATCTCGGTGTTCAGCCCGGTGCTTACCCCCACCAGCACCGGCGTCCCGATCGCGCCGAAGGTCACCGGAGTCGACTGGATCATGAGGCCCACCATGACGGCGGCCGACGCCGGGAACCCCAGCGCCAGCATCAGCGGCCCCGCCACGGCGGCGGGCGTGCCGAAGCCCGATGCCCCCTCGATGAAGCTGCCGAACAGCCAGCCCACGATGATCGCCTGAATGCGCCGGTCGGGGCTGATGTCCATGAACCCGCGGCGGATGGTGGCCACCGCACCGCTCTCCCGGAGCGTGGCCAGGAGCAGCAGCGCCCCGAACACGATGAACAGGATGTCCAGGGCGACCACGACCCCCTGGGCGATGGAGGCGGCCACGTGCACCCCGGTCACCTTCCACACGGTCATGGAGACCGCGGCTGCCACGACCAGCGCCAGGGGCATGGCCCGGCTCGCCGGCCAGCGGAGGACGACCAGGAACAGGAACACGGTCAAGATCGGACTGATGGCCAGAAACGCCAGTGTGCCAGACGGCATCACAACCCCCCCTTTGGTCGGCCCGACCCTCCGGCCCGTTGGTGTCCGCGTGCGCGCCCGCGGACATGCGGCCGGGTGGTCAGACCATCAGTCCATTCATATTGGCCGGCGTCCGCCTTTTTCCTTCTTTTTCGTAATGTTACCTTTGTCACATATCTTGGCCTGCACGCGGTCTGCCCGTCCCCCATCACCGGTGCCCGGCGTCTGCACATAAAAAGACCGGGGAGCTTACGCCCCGGTCTCTGGGGTTGAAGTTTACTCGGCCGGCAGGACCGGCACCGTCACCGCGGGCATCTCGCCCACCAGCGAGCGCAGGAAAGCGACGATGTCGTCCCGCTGCTGGTCGGTCAGCTCCACGCCCAGCTGCACCCTGGCCATGATCGTCACGGCCTCCTCCAGCGTCTCCACGGACCCGTCGTGGAAGTACGGCCCGGTCAGCGAGACGTTGCGGAGGGTCTGGACCCGGAAGAACTTCTCATCCTCCGGGTTGTTGGTCCAGCTCGCCTTGCCTGCGTCGCTCCCCCAGTCGAACTTCATCATGGCCCCGCTGGAGAGGGCCGGGCCGGCGTGGCACGAGGTGCAGCCGATGGAGTCGAAGGTCTCCATGCCCCGGATGGCCTGCGGCGAGAGCGCCTGCTTGTCGCCGCGCAGGTAGCGGTCCAGTGCGTCGTTGGGCGTGATCAAGGTGCGCTCGAAGGCGGCGATAGCCTTCACGATGTTGTCGAAGGTGATGGGATCGGCCTCACCCGGGAAGGCCTTCTCGAAATACTCGTGGTAGCCCTTGATGGACTTGATGCGCGCCACGGCCTGGTCGGCGGGCATGTTCATCTCGCCTTCGGCCTGGATGGGGCCCTTGGCCTGCTCCTCCAGCCCCTGGGCGCGGCCGTCCCAGAACTGGTTCTGGAAGAAGGCGGCGTTCAGCACCGTCGGAGCGTTGCGGGGCGTGTTCTGGAAACCATGGCCGATCGAGGTGGGAAGGCGGTCGGTTCCGCCCAGCCCGAGGTTGTGGCAGGTCGCACAGGAGATCACGCCGCTGCTGCTGAGCCGGGGGTCGAAGTAGAGCATCTTGCCCAGCTCCACCTTCTCCGGGGTGGTCGGGTTGTCCTCGGGCTCGGGTGGTGCAACGATCGTGGCGAAGTTCCCCTCCCGGACCATGGTCAGTTCGCCGGACCCGGACGGGTTCGCGGACAAGTCGGCGGTCGTGGTCGAAGTTGGGGTCGAGGGAGCGGAGCTGCAGCCGACAACCAGACCCAGGGTCAGGGCTCCGGCCAGCGCAAGGATGTGCCGTCGCCGAAACATGCCTGCATCCTCCTCTGTGTGTCGTGGCTGAGTTTGCGGGGAGTCTTCCCCTCGTAACCCCACGATAATCTAGAATCTTTCCAAACACAAACTCGCGTATCTGATATCCGGTATAATTCTGTGTTATCGGACGAATAAGATACGCCTGGCCTGCTCCGCACGGCACGTGGCCAGATTCGCGGGACCATGCGCCTCCGGGGGAACGTGTATACGAAGGGTCTAGGTCAGGCACCCGAGCGGAAGAGTACAGGATTCTGGACGCTAATCGTCGAACTTCTTGTAAGGTTGCGTTCGGAGCATCAGCGGAAAGGGATGATGGGCATGAAGGGACTGAAGGCGCTCCTCATCCGGATCCTGCTCTGGTTTCTGGGCCGGGGCATGTGCGTCTGCGCCCGGCTGGACAGTCGGGTGGCCGCCGAGGTCAGCTCCTGGGCCGAGGGTGCGGGGCTCTGCCTCGCGATTGCGCCGTCCGGACCGGCCATGTCGCTGGCGCGGCAGGGCGGCCGCCTCCGCTTCCTGGGCCTCCGTCCACTGCCAGACGCCACCCTGCTCATCACCTTCAAACACCTCGACGGTGCGTTGCCGGTGTTCCTGGGGCAGATGTCCATCGCCCGGGCCTACGCCGAGCGGCGCATGACCATGCGTGGCGACCTCACCTTCGCCATGTCGGCGGTGCGGGCAATCCTCGTCACCGAAGCCTACCTCTTCCCCGGCCTCATCACCCGCCGCATCATGCAACGGGTGCCGGTGCGGGAGGTCTCGATGGCCCGCGTCTACCTGGTCACGCTGTTTGCTGCCTGAGGAGGGGTGAACGTGCTGCCGCGGTATTACGAGTTCTACAACCCCGTCAAGGTACTCTCCGGGGAGAACGCCCTCGAGAACCTTCCCCACGAGTTGGAGCACCTGCACGCCAGCCGGCCGATGCTGCTCACCAACCGGGAGCTCACCCAGATCGGGCTCACCGGGGTGGTCGAGGCGGCGCTCAAGAGTGCGGGCCTGGCCCTGGCGGCGCGGTTTGAGGACATCCCGCCCGACTCGTCGGTGCACGTGGTCAACGCAGCCGGGCGCCTCTACCGCGAGGCAAACTGTGACGCCATCATCGCCCTGGGCGGCGGCTCGGTCATCGACACCGCCAAGGGACTCCGCATCCTCATTGGCCAGGAGACCGACGACATCATGCAGTACGTGGGGGCCGACATCGTGAAGCCGAAGCGGCACGTGCCCTTCGCCGTGATCCCCACCACGGCCGGCACGGGCTCCGAGGCCACCCTGGTGGCAGTGATCGCCCACCCGGAGCGGAAGGTGAAGATGGAGTTCGTCTCCCACCACCTGCTGCCCGACCTGGCGGTGCTGGATCCCCGCATGACGCAGTCGCTGCCGCCCCGGCTCACCGCATCCACAGGCATGGACGCCCTGGTGCACGCCATCGAGGGCTACACCTGCATCCAGCGGAACCCCCTCAGCGACGCCTACGCCTGGGCGGCAATCGAGCTCATCCGGGAGTACTTACCCCGCGCGGTGGTGAACGGGCGCGACACCGAGGCGCGCCTCGCCATGGCCAACGCCGCCCTCATGGCCGGCGTCGCCTTCTCCAACTCCATGGTGGGGCTCGTCCACGCCATCGGCCACGCCTGTGGCGGCGTGGCGCGGGTGGCCCATGGCGACGCCATGACCATCCTGCTGCCCCACGTGATGGAGTACAACCTCGACGTGACCGGAGAGCGGTACGGCCGGCTGCTGCTGGCCCTGGCGGGGCCTGACGTGTACGCGGCGACGCCGGCCGCCGAGCGGGGGGCGAAGGCCATCGCCACGGTCCGTGAGCTCAGCCGGCGGCTCAACGAGGCGTGCGGCCTGCCGCTCCGCCTCCAGGACGTGGGCGTGAAGGAGGACCTCCTGCCGGACATCGCCCGCACCGCCCTCAACGACGGCGCCCTCCTGATGAACCCCAAGGAAGCCGGGCTTGACGACGTGCTGCAGATCCTCAAGCAGGCCCTGTGACGGGGGTGGCAGCGGCGCACAAAGGGGGTGAGAACGTGCCCACACGTTTCAAGGGATACATGGGCCGGATGCTGCAGATCGATCTTTCCGCCCGCCAGGTGAGCGAATACCCCGTCACGGACGAGCAGCGAGAGCGCTACCTGGGCGGCAAGGTGCTGGCCGCCCGCATCCTGGCCGACCTGATCACCGGGCCCATCGACCCCTTCGGGCCGGAGAACGTCGTCGTCATCACCACCGGGCCGCTCACCGGCACCGGGGCGCCCATGGCGACCCGGTTCAACGTTTCCACCATCTCCCCCCTCACCGGGCTCCTGGCCTCGTCCAACTGCGGCGGCTCCTTCGGCCTCCACCTCAAGAAGGCCGGGTACGACGGGCTGGTGATCACCGGCCGGGCCGAGGCCCCCGTGTGGCTCGAGATCACGGAGGATGGCGTGCGTTTCCATGATGCCTCGCACCTCTGGGGAATGACCACCAGCGAGACCCAGGCGGCCCTCCCGCCCCGCGCCGGCAAGCTGGTGATCGGCCCCGCGGGCGAGAACCGGGTCCGCTTCGCCGGGCTCGCCAGCGACGACCGCATGGCGGCCCGGGCCGGCGGGGGCGCGGTCTTCGGGTCCAAGAACTTGAAGGCCCTGGTGGCCTACGGCCGCAAGACGGTCCCCGTGGCCCGGCCCGAGCGGGTGAAGGCGCTCTACAAGGAGTGGGCACAGGCCCTCCGGTCGCACCCCATCACCGGCAACCAGCTCCCCCGGCTGGGAACCGCCGGGCTGCTGGCCGGAATGCAGGCCCACCGGATGCTGGCCACCCGCAACTTCAGCCGGGGCCGGTTCGACCAGTTCGACGCCGTCTCCGGCGAGACCCTGGCCGAAGAGCACCTGATCCGCAACGGCGGCTGCGCCGGGTGCCCGGTCCACTGCGGCCGGGAAGTGCTCCTGCCCGAGGAGCCACCGAACGCGGCGGAAACTGCCGCGGCCGCCGCAGGGGATGGGCGGAAGGGCCGCAGGGTGAAGGGCCCCGAGCTGGAGACGCTGGTGCTCCTGGGGCCCAATCTGGAGAACGCCGACCTGTCGGCCATCATCCGCTGGAACTACCTCCTGGACGAGCTGGGCATGGACTCCATCTCCACCGGCGGCACCATCGCGTTCGCCATGGAACTGAACGAGAAGGGGCTCTGGGAGAACGGCCTCCGCTTCGGCGAGGTGGAGAACCTGCCGCAGCTCTTCGACGACATCGCCCACCGGCGGGGCATCGGCGACCTGCTGGCCGAGGGGAGCCGCCGCCTGGCCCAGCGCTTCGGCGGGATGAGCTTCGCCATGCAGGTGAAGGGGCTGGAGCTGCCGGCCTACGAGCCTCGCGGGGCAGTGGGCCAGGGGCTGGGCTACGCGGTCGCCAACCGGGGCGGCTGCCACCTCAACGCCGGCTACCTGGCCGTGCTGGAAGGGCTGGGGCTGGAAATGGACCCCCACACCCCGCGGGGCAAGGCAGCGCTCACGATCCTGATGCAGGACCTCATGGAGGGCATTTCCGCCGCGGGCAACTGCCTCTTCAGCTCGTACGACGTCTTCCCGGCACCCCTGCTCCATCGACCCAACGGCTGGCTCACCCGCACCGTCAACCGGCTCCTGCCCTGGCTCGGCCCGGCCGTCGCCCTCATCCACCGCCTGCCGTGGCTGCCCATGCACCTGCCGGGCCTGCCGGTGACGCGCGCACTGGAGGCGGTGACCGGGATGAAGATGGACCTGGGCCGGCTGAAGGGCATCGGGGAGCGGGGCTACAACCTGGAGCGGCTGGTGAACGTGCGGCTCGGCGTCACCGCTGCCGACGACGACCTGCCCGAGCGGCTGAAGGCCGTCGAGCAGGTCCCGGGCGACCCCCGCACCCGGGTGCCGCTCGAAGTCATGAAGCGGCAGTATTACCGCCTACGGGGCTGGACGCCGGACGGCGTGCCCACGCCCCGGCTGCTCCGGCGCCTGGGGCTGCAGTAGGGGGTGAGGCGATGGTCACGGTACGCATCTTCGGCACGCTGCGGCTGGATGCGAAGCAGCGGCAGGTCGCCGTGAAGGCGGCCACCGTGCAGGAGGCGCTGCAGAGGGTCGCCGCAGAGCTGGGGCTCCCCTCGGTCGAGCCGCTCCTTCGGGCCTCGGTCTACGTGAACGGCGAGCGGGCGGGGCTGCGCACCCGCCTCCGGGACGGCGACGAGTTGTACCTCCTCTCCCCCGCGGCCGGGGGATAGCCCCCGCACCCGTCCCTGTGCATCGGGGGATATGGCCAAAGTCAGGCCATATCCCCCTTTCGCGTTAACCTTGCGGCCGGTCGTCGGCTGCGGCCAGGCGGGAGAAGCGCCGGTTCGACCCGGGGAAGTCGACGCCGGTGACGAACCACGCTACCAGGCCGACCAGCAGCGCCGCGGCCAGCATGCCCGGCGTCACCGGGGCGGGATCCGGGGGGGGCACGTTCACCAGCGTGAACGGGACGCCCAGCAGGGCGCTTCCCACGGCCAGCCACTGATACAGCCGGAGCCGCGCCACCGTGGGCGTCTGCGGTTCGCCGCGGTACGCCTCCTCCACGAAGCGCGCCAGACCGCTCAGGATGAGGTAGAGACCGATCACCACTCCCACCGGGGCCCCCACCGCCCAGAGCCGGAAGAGGAGCGCCGCGAGGCAGAGGTTGGCGAGAATCGAGTAGAGCGGCGTCGGGTGCAGCGGCACGCCGGCGAGCCCGGCGATCTGCGTCACCCGCGACCGGGGATGGCGGTAGCGGATGCCCGCCGCCGTCGCCGTGGGGGCGCCGTGGCAGCAACCCTGCACGAGGCAACGAAGGCGGCCGGTAGCCTGCACCAGGGGAAGGGCCAGGGCCAGCGCCCCCAGCAGCGGCAGGACGTCGACGCCCCGGAGCAGCAGAAGGCCGCATCCCGCGAGGCCGCCGAGGAGACCCCCGTACCAGCCGAGCGGACGGAGCAGCACCGGCGAGCCCTCGATGTACTGTGCCCAGAGGGCCGCCCCCAGCAGCGAGGCCAGCGCCACACCCACCACCGGCAGGACGTGGCCCGACCCCGCCAGCCGCATGACCACCAGCGCCCCCAGCGCCCCGCCGGCGCCGGTGTAGAAGCCGTGGTTGAGGATGCGCACGGGCCCGATCCGCCACTCCCGCCACGAATTGGCCACCCGCTCGGCCCCCCGCAGCAGCATTCGCCAGAGGGCGGCGTGGAGGTCGACCAGCAGGAAGAGGCCCACGGCGATGACCACCGCCAGTCGTGTCGACGCGTTCCCATCCAGAGCGGCAGGTGCGCCAGGCGACTCCGCGCCGCCCAGGACGGTCCCGACGGCCAGCAGCGCCGCGCAGGTCAGACCGACCCCGCTGCAGCCCCGCCCGCGGCGGCGCCAGGCGCCCCAGGAGAGCAGCCCCCAGAACACGGGCCAGGCCACGGGGGCGTTGGGCCAGAGCAGGTAGAGCAGTGCGGCCGCCACGAGTCCCAGCAGCCCCGTCACCGCAAAGCGGCGTAGGGTCTTCTTCCTGCGCACGAAGAGCGGCGTCGCGGCAGCCACGGCCAGGGCGGCCCCGTGCGTCCACCCCGACCAGGGGGCCATCCCCAACCGCGTGAGCGCCAGCCCGAAGAGTCCCCACGGCAGCAGCACCAGCAGGTAGACGGAGGCCCGTTCCCACCAGGCGGGCCGTCCGCGACCCGGGGCGGGCAGACCGAGGCGCGCGGGCCGCACGGCCGACCCGAACCGGCGCCGCAGGTCCCGGCCCTCGTAGCCGGCCACCAGCGCCGCCAGCGCCAGTGCCGCGACGGGGGTGACGAGCCAGAGTCCGCTCGCCGAACCGGCCCAGACCGAAAGGCCCGCCGCCAGCAAGACGAAGCCGACGTAGATGGGGTGCGAGACCCAGCGGTAGATGCCCCGGGCCACATACCGGGGCGGAGGGTACGCGTTCATGGGCAGCCCCTTCCCGTGAACGGCCAGGGCCAGCATGCCCAGAAGCATCAGGACCGTTCCGGCCCCGGCCAGCGCCGCACCCGCTGCGGGGGCGTGGACCGCGGGCAACGTCACCACGTCTTCGCTGGCCACGGCCCACCACAGGAGAAGGCCGGGCGCCAGCACCGCCCAGACGAATCCGTACAGCAGGGGGCCGAGGACCTGCGGCCGCTGCGCCGGCCTGCGAGTCTCCAGTGCGGGTTGCCTCATCACCACCGGACCACCTCGTGGATGGCCCAGCCCTCCGACGCTCCCAGCGCGCCGCGGGTGAGCCGCTTCGATTCGCACGCGTCCCGGAACCGCCGGGGCAGGAGCGAGACCAGCCCCGGCACGGCGCTGAACACATTGGCCGCGAGCGGTCCCTCCCGGAGCGGCCGGTAGTCACCGAGAGGGAGGTCCGTCCACGTGCCGGAGTCCGGAACCGAGATGAGCTCCGGCCGCACCGCGGCCCCTTGCACCAGCGAGCCGTTCCACAGCACAAACTGACGCCGGGTCGCCTCGGGCTCCGCTGCCCGCTCCCAGCGAATCCAGACCAGCGCGTCGCTCCGGGAGAGGAAGCGGCCCCAGAGAAGGAGGTCGAAGGGCAGCTGCCAGGGCGGCACGGTGAGTTCCAGTTCCTCCACGTAGCCAAGCCCCTGAATCGCCACTGCCCCCAGGCCCGGTGCGCCGTCGAGCCGAACGCGGGCCTCCGCGCGGGGCTGGTGGAGCCGCCATCGGATGACACCTTCCGGCGTCTGCAGCAGGTCAAGGGCCACGGGTGTGTCCACCGCCGTCCACTCGCCCTCCAGCTGCAGGGCGCCGCACCGCCACGTGCAGTTGCCGCCGCCGAGCACGGGCGCCGTCACCGATCGCAGTGCGTGGAGCTGACGCGGGGCCAGCCCCGCCGGCGCCACCAGCGCCGCGGCATACTGGAGGGCGAGGGAACGCCACCGGAGCCGGGCAAAGTATCCGATGATGGCCGATCCGTCATCGGCGACGCAGTCCAGGTACCACTTGGAAAGGTGGAATGTGTCCAAACGCTAACTCCTCCCTGGTTTCGGATATGACCCGACCACCTGCGAAACCCCGAGCGGTCTGCGCGGCGGTGAGGCTACCCCGGTGTATGGGGGCGGTACTGGGGGTACGCTACACAGCGAACAAAATAGAGGACTTTATCGTTATTAATAGTGCCCATCTCATGGTGTAATGGGTCAGTTCACGCAAAGGGGCGAAATCCGTATGTCAAAGACCAAAGAGCGCCGGCACCCCTACCGGAAGCGCGATAACAGCCTCTGGTGGATCGTCGGCGTGGCCGTCGGAGCCAGCGCCCTGCTGATTGCGCTGAGCAGCCTCTCCGCCGGAAGGCTCGGAAGGATCGTCGTGCCGGAGAACGTCCGGAGCGACCAGGAACGGCTGGCGGAGCGCAACGTGCGCGGCCGCGCCGATGCGCCCGTGGAACTGGTGGAGTACAGCGACTTCCGCTGCCCGCACTGCATGGACGCCGCCGAGGCCTTGAGCGCACCCCTCAACGATTTGATCGAGGCAGGCACGGTCCGGTTCGTTCACAAGCACATGCTGGTGATCGACCCGCAGAACACCTCGCTGGTTGCGGCACAGGCCGCCGAGTGCGCCGCCGACCAGGGCTACTACTGGGCGTTCCACGACACCCTGTTCGCCAACTTCGGGCACGGCCCGCAGTGGAGCCGGAACGCCATGCAGCAGTACGCCCGGGAACTGGGGCTCGACACAAAGGCGTTCAACGACTGCATGAACGCCAACAAGTACAGGGACAAGGTGCTGGCCGACTCCCTCGAGGCGTACCAGACCCCGGGCATCACCGGCACGCCCGCCTTCCTGATCAACGGCACGCTGTTCCAGCCCCAGCGGAGCTACTACGACGTGATCGAGGCGATTCAGGCTGCAGCCGGCGAGGCGAGCGGACAGGAAACCAGCCAGGCCGGCGAATAGGGGAAGCGGCCTCCATGCGGGGGCCGCTTCTCTCTTCCTCACCACAGTCCCCGGCTCGTACCGGCGCCTGGCGAGCGGAAGCTGCTGAGCCCTCCCCGTCCGCCTGCGCGGACCCGCCGCCAGGGCAGATGGCGCTCACCCGGTGCATTCCCATTCCTCAGCGTTCATGTCGTACTTACACCGGATGCCCTTCTCCAGCAGCAGATTGGCGCGCGATTCCATCTCCCGCGCCCAGTTTTTCTGATCGGCGCTGAAGCCCAGCTCGTTCATCACCTGCTCCATGGTCTTGAGCCGGTACCGCCAGTAATCTACCTCGATACAGTGCTCCCACGGCGGATCGTCCTCGTCGTGCCAGTGGCACTCGGTCTGGGTCCATTCGTAGAGGTACGTGAAGCGCTTGATCGCGTTCTTCGCCGCCTGGTAGTCCACAGACTTGAAGTTCTGGTCCCGCACCACGGCGTCCACGGCGATGGCCTCCTGCCATGGCACCAGCACGCCGTTGTAATAGTAGTCTGACGGCACCCTCGACAGCTTCTTGGTTTCGGCCTTCCAGTCATCGGCGGCCTGCACGTACAGCTGCGCCACGGCGGAGCGGGCCAGCGGGATCTTCTGGTAGAGCGTGATGGGCGTGGCGAAGAGCATCATCACCAGAATGAGTACGCCGAACAGCGTCGTGGGCCGTCGGATCGGTCTCACGGCGCCACCTCGGCCCGGGCGTCGGCCTCAAGGCTCGGCTCCAGCAGCGGCATCTCGTGCGGGGCGGCCTCGATGAAGACGTGCACCCGCTGGTTGCCGGCCACCAACAGGCCCTCGCCCCGCTTGGCGCGGGAGAGCAGGTCCTTTTCCGCCTCCGAGAGGGAGAGCAGGCGCGGCACGACTTCGAGATCTTTTTCGCCCTGGCGCAGCAGCAGTTTCAGCGACGCGTTGCCCAGCACCGCCTCGCCCTGGCGCGCCACTTCCGGCGCCAGGAAGTCCACCACGTTCTGCGAGATGATGGTGATGCTGCCGCTGTACTTCCGGATGCGCTTGGACATGTCGCGCAGGAAGTCCAGGGCCTGCGGCACCCGGGGGTCGGCCAGGATCCAGGCCTCGTCCACCACCAGCATCTTCCGCTCCGACCGGTCGTGGCGGATGAGGTCCCAAGCATAAGTGAGCACGTTGAAGTACTGCGCCCTCCGCGTGGCGTCGTCCGCATGCTGCAGGTCGTGCACGTCCAGCACGATGAAGTCGGCCGTTGGCGGCACGCTGGACGGGCCGCCCCACAGGGCGGCGTCGGCCCCCTCGCCGGCCGCGCGCAGGAGCAGCGCCAGGCGCTGCCACCGCTCCGGGTCCACCTCAGCCCGGGCCTTCAGGAACTGGTACAGGTCGCGGGTGTTGGGCCAGCGGCCTACCTCCTCGGGCCGGGTGTCCCACGTGATGTCGAACTCCCGGTAGAGGTCGAGGATCGCCTCCTCCAGGTTGGCGCGGTCCAGGTCCGTAAGGTCGCGCAGGTAAAGGGCAAAGAAGGTACGCAGCCGCTGGAGGTGCGCCGCGAGGGGGCTGCTGACCCAGGCCTGTGTGGGGTCTTCCGCAGCCGTCCCGGTCTGGTCGTCCTCAGGTTCCGGCCGGAACTGGAAGGGGTTGATGCGCCCGCCGCCGCCGGCGGCGTTGACCCAGCTGCCGCCCAGGCTCTGGCAGAGGTGCCGGTACTCCCGCTCGGGGTCGAGGATGACCACCTTGCAGCCCAGCATGTACTCCCGGAGCAGCATCAGCTTGACGGCGAAGGACTTGCCGGCGCCGGAGGTGGCCAGCACCGCCATGTTGGGGTTGGTGATGCCGGCCTCCTCCGGCGGGGTCCAGCGGTCAAACAGCACCAGCCCGGCCCGGTCGTCCCGCCCCAGCAGGATCCCCCGGCCGTGGTTGACCGAGCCGCCCACGAAGGGGAAGGCGCCGGCCACCGTCTCGGACGGCATCGAGCGGGGGGCAATGGGCGCCAGCCGCGGCGGCAGCCACGCCCAGGGGCCCGCGGCGGCGAGCCCCTCCTGCTGCAGGAAGATGGCGGCGCGGACCCGCATGCCGGCCGCAGCCGCCGCGGCCTCCACCCGCCGGGCCCGTTGCTCTACTTCCTTCGCGTCCCGACCCAACACCAGCAGCACCACCACCACGGCGAAGACCTGTTGCTGCTCCTGGTCGATCTTGCGCAGGAGCTCCTGCGCGTCCCGCAGGCTCTGTTCCGTCCGCTGGATCACCAAAGCGTTGCGGGTGCCCCCCTGCAGGCGTGCGCCGAACTCGGTGATCGAGGCGGTGATGCGCTTCACCAGCAGGCTGGGGTCAGCGGGGGTCAGATGCATGCTCCCCACCACACCGGGCATGGAGAAGAGCCGGGCCAGCCAGGCCATGGGCACCTTGGGCGGGTACTCGTAGACCAGCAAGACCTTGCCGGCCCTTTCACCCAGCGTGAGGGATGCCCGCTGGAAGTCGAGGGCCGGCGGGGCGAAGAGGTCGATCAGGTTCGGGGGCACGGCATCGAAGCCGGGCTCCCGTACAGCGGTCTGCTTGCGACGAAAAAGCGGCATCCATCAGCCCTCCATCAGGGTCGTAACGCTGGGCGGCGCAACGGGCGGCCGCTCGAAGGAAGCCTGGTCGGGATGGCCCCACACGTAGAGCAGGCCGAAGAGCTCCTGGTCGTCGAGCACCCGCGCGGACAGGTCGCCCTGCTTGAGCCGGGTGGCGAGGTCGTGAGCGCGCTGCAGCACCTCGGCCGCGGCGTTGGGGCCGGGCGACTGGGCGAGCAGAATGTAGAAGCGGCGCTCCTGCAGTTCGCCGCCCGCGACCAGGCCCGAGACATACTGCGTGTACATGCGCAGCAGGTGCTCCCGGTTGCGGTCGACCTCCCGCAACCGGTTGCGCAGCATCTGCACGTACCCGTCCAGGTCAATGGGGCGCGGCAGCGAGAGAATCTGCGCCGGCTGCTGCAGCGAGTTGATCGCCTCGTGCAGCACGGCCAGCAGGCGCTCCTGTTCCCGGGGGCTGCGCAGCTGCAGGTTGACGGGCTCGACCTGGATCACCGCGACGAGGCGGCCGTCGCGGCGGTGGATGAGGTCGTCGGCCACGTCCACCACCGGCAGCCACTCCTGCACCGTTTTGGGCAGCGTGGATTTCGGCAGCTTCTTTTTGCGCCCCAGCTTTCGCCGGGGCATCTGCGGCCGGGCGGGCACGGCCGGCTGCGGAGCGGCGTTCGGGGAGATGACGGCGGGCAACTGGGACGGCTCCGCGTCGCCCACCCGCTCCGCCGCCGAACCTGCGCCCAGCCGGAAGAGCATGCGCTGGGGCGTACGATTGAACGCCCGTTGCCTGAGGAGAATGGCGAGGATGCTGTTCTGTTCCCCTTGGACCAGGAAAAAGCTGAGCGCGCCGAACGCGATGCTGCAGTAGATCGCATAGCTGCCCGGGTAGAAGTAGGCGGCGGCCTGAGCGATCAGGTACCCGATACCAGCACCGGCCAGGGCGAATCCGACCTCCATGAGCCCCACGCCGGGCAGGAGCTCTATCCGGGTCGTGGGCTGCCGCGGAATATGGAACTGACCCATGGCGTTGCTCCTCCTCACCACGGCATGCGAATCAGCTGTGAAGCCAGCATCTGCCCCTGCTGGTTACCAAAGGCATAATGGCGGAGCGCTCGCGGTCCCTGCGTTCCGATGGCAATGAGGGCGAGAATGGCCACCATGGTCCTCCAGGCAACGCCAGACTTGCTCAAGTTTGACAAGTCGATAGTCTCGTACATCATGATGAGAACGACCATTGTGGCAACCTGGTTGAACGAGACGACCAGCACCTCCCGCAGCCACAAGGCGAGGGCGCCGTCCCGCCACGGCTCGTCCGTTGACATGGCTGAGAGACAGACCACAGGCCCCACCAGCCATGCGAACACCAGTTCCATCTCACGTAAAGCCTGTTGAACGAAAAAGGTGAGGATCCCCATCGTGACGGTGAGGGCAACAGTCATGCGGAAGATGGATTCCCCTGGGTTGGAGCTGCTGCCACCGGAATGAGCGTCCACCCAGTGCTGCTTGAACTTCTTCAGCCAGTTGCCCATGTTCGGATACCACTGAGAGAGCGGCCTGTAGATTTCATCGCGCTGAGGGTGTCGCGATACCTTCCTTACTTCTTCTTTAATGCGATTGCCCAGCGCACCCGAAATGCCATGGTGACCGTAGGCGAATCCGTAGGTTGTGATGGTCATAATCACGACGGTGACCACCAGACGCCGGAAAATGACCATCGGCGAGACCGTCAGTTCGCCTGTCTCCCTGGCCAGGTAGGTACGCACGCCGTCGGCGGCGAGCCGGAACAGCAGCACGGCCCATGAGAAAAACAGCACTCGCTTGTATAACTCCCAAAGCCAGTTGTACCTGTATGGGTAGAAATCGCTGGGAGACGAAAACTGGCCAAATGCGTAATTATCGTTAAAGTTATCTATGTTGTCTACCACGTAAGATATGAAACTGCCTCCTAGTGACTGAATCCATTCCGTAATGGATTCGGTAATCGTTCGAACGAGCTCTTCCATGGCCACACTCCGCGCTGTACGAAACTAGGGAACTGGGTTTTCATGAACCGGGTGAGGACACACGAGCACGGTGTCCCAGATATACCCATGACAGGGCACCCACGCGCTGTCCGAGCCGATTCCGATCGTGCTCACCACCCAGTGCAGCAAGGGGCCACTGGCCATGAGAATGGCAGCGAACACCACCGTGTTACGGATGCTGCGCGTGTGCTGCGCGGCTGTGTACTCGTCCTCCGCTCGCATGCGCATAAGAAGGTGGTACACTACCACGACCGCCGCAACCGCCGGCACGATCGTTAAGGAAAGTGTGCGGAGCACTCTGAACAGCCCGTATTTCTCCAGGTCGCTCAAGAACTCCGACCACACGGCACGTTCACTCCCGCGACGTAACTCGGCGCCCCAACCAAAAGGCGGGAGCAGGCCACGCCCAGCCTCCCGCCCTGCGCAGTAGGCGGCCGCTGCCGACGCACCGGGCAGCGGCCGGCTCCGCCTAGAAGTCCGACGGTAGGATGTAGGTCCCCAGGAGCCAGTTCACCAGGAGCAGCGCAGAGAAACCGAGGGCCGCGCTGATGGCAATGGTGCGGATTGCCCGGGTGTGCTGGGCAGCTGCCTGCTCATCCTGGGCAGCCGACTTCATGATGAAGTGATACGCCATCATCAGACCAGCTACGAGGGGGATCAGGACGGTAAGCCACTTACCCAGATCCCTGACAAGCTCCTCGATTTTCAGTATCTCTTGAATTGAGGGTCCCGAGCTTCCTGATGCCAGCATCTTGGGTGTACTCCCTCCCCGAAGGCTTGTATTATTACGATATACCCGACTTGATGTTGGAGTCAAGATAGCTAGAATTTTTCGCTTTGCCCGGTCTCCTCCGATAATAGGGCTTCTATACGCATTCGCTACAGTTTATAATGGCTGTACTACACGCAACTTTGTCAAAGGAGGTACGTTCGTCGTGCTCTCTCTGCACCGCTCTCGGCAAGCGGTCAGTCGCATCCTCGGCCTGCTGCTCGGCCTGCTCCTGCTCCTGCAGTCAGCACCGGCAGCGGCCTTCGACGGGCTCCGCTGGACATGGATCGATCCCCTGCCCACCGGTGCCGGCCTCTTCGCCGTCACCTACGGCAACGGTCTCTTCGTGGCCGTGGGGGAAGCCGAAACCATCCTCACGTCGACTGACGGCCGCAACTGGACCGTGCGCAGCACCAACTACAGCGCCAACACCTTCGACGTCGTCGACGTCATCTGGGGCGGCGGCCAGTTCGTGGCCCTGGGGCGCGTAATCGGCAACGCAGAGCATCCGGAATACGGCATGGGCCCCGCAGAGTTGTTCATGCCCATCACCTCTCCCGATGGGATCACCTGGACTGTGCACCGCGATCAGGCGGGCTTTGCCGTGTTCCCTACCGCTATCTTTGAGACCCTGCACAGAACCTGGGGCAAGCTGGGGTATGACGGCACGCAGTACGTGTTGCGGGTGTGGCGAGCCGTGCGAATCGGGGGCGACTACGACTTTTACGTGTCGGCCGACGGCGTGCACTGGCGTCCGGCCCCGAACTACAGACCCGAAGACTTCCCCGGCTACCACCCCACCGCCCCTGGCGAAGTGCTGCGGGGGAACGGCATGTGGGTTAGCATCGGCGAGAGCGCCAGCCTCAACCGCCCCATGGGCATCTGGACCTCCGAGGATGGCGTCGATTGGACCTACCGGGTTCCGATCCCGGCCCTCGTGGACATCACCTTCGGTAACGGCCTGTTTGTGGGAGTCGGCACAGGGGGCGCAAGCGATCGCCACGGGTTCATCATCACTTCCACCGATGGCCTCAACTGGAAGACGGAGGGCTCCGCGTTCAGTCGGACGGGTGAGACGGCCTACCGGGCAGCCGCCCACGGCAACGGAGTCACGGTCGTGGGGGGTGACCAGAAGGTTGTCGTGCTCGACGCCGCCTTGCGCCCCACCGTTGTTCCGTTGGCAGAGACTGTAATGGACGTGGCGTTCGTCAAGGGGCAGTTCGTCCTCGCCGCCCAGGACAGAGATTGCAAGATTGCCAGGATTTACACCTCTCAGGATGGGCTGAACTGGACCGTCCGCCACGAGTTCCAGCAGGAGTGTGTGAGCAGGATCCTGCAAGCCGGCGATGAAGTCGCGGTGTGGTCAACGAACTCGCTCCATTTCTCGCACGACCTGGTGCAGTGGGAGTCCCGTCCACACGGACTCCGACAAGGCCTCCTCCTAAGGGATCTGACCTGGGGCAATGGCCAGTTCGTGCTGATCGACCGGTGGAACGCCTCCGGGCCGATCGCCTTCTCCACCGACGGCACGAACTGGACGCCCCACAACCCGCATTACGAAGATAGCTTCCACTTCATTACTTACGCGAACGGACTGTTCGTCATAAGCGGCGAAGAACACATCTACACTTCTCGAGACGGTCTCTACTGGACGCGCCACCCTGGCGAACTGGGCGGGTACATCCGCAACTTGTACTACCTCGACGGTCAGTACGTCGGCGTGGGCGGACGCAGCCTCTTCTTCTCCGCAGATGGGCAGCACTGGCGCATCGAACGCGCACTTGGCCAGCCTCAACTGTACGACGTGGTCTCCACCGGCACCCACTGGATCCTCGTCGGCGACAACCGCATCCTCGCCGCCGAGATTCCCTCCTGCCGGCCCTACTTCACTGACATCCCCTCCAGCCATCCCAGCTGCAAGGCTGTGGAAACCCTTTACCGCTACGGCGTCATCTCCGGCTACGGCGACGGCTCCTTCCG
The DNA here is from genome assembly GCF_040797425.1 of Symbiobacterium sp. Classification (NCBI taxonomy): domain Bacteria; kingdom Bacillati; phylum Bacillota; class Clostridia; order Eubacteriales; family Symbiobacteriaceae; genus Symbiobacterium; species Symbiobacterium sp. Next base: position 67,558 of record NZ_JBFNEH010000012.1, read on the forward strand.
CCCCGACAACCGCGTCACCCGCGCCGAAATCGCCAAGATGGTGACCGTCGCTCTCCGGGAACAGCCCAACCCGCTGGGTAAGGTCACCTTCCGGGACGTCTCCAACCACTGGGCCTACGCCCAGGGCTACCTGCAGACGGCGGTGGAGATGGGCATCATCTCCGGCTACAACGCCCAGACCTTCGGCCCCAACGACCCGCTCACCCGGGCACAGCTCATCAAGATTGCCGCCGCTGCGCTGGGGTTGAAGGAGTCCACCGGCTCCACCTCCTACACCGGCGTACCTTCCTGGGCGACGGGCTGGGTGGCGGCGGCGGAGCAGGCTGGACTGATCGGCTCTCGGGCGCCGCACCCGATCTGGACCGGTGGCAACCTGAACGGCGACGCCCCGGTCACCCGGGCCGAGGCCGCCACTGTGTTGGCGAACCTGCTGGCGCTGAAGAAGTAGCGGAAGATCCCGGACTGCCTCACGGTGGTCCGGGATCCTTTTTTGTGCGCGGGGCACTGGCGAATGTGATCACAACGGAGCATGCTGGTGCCATGACCGCACTGTTTAACTGCCTATTGCCTCAAGGCAGATCTTATGCGCATATTTGAACACAGTGTATAATGCATGTGGGGGAAGGAAGAAGGGTTCGGCATCCGCCCCGTCCACGGGGGAGAACCTCGGTGTCATTGGCTGGCCAATTACCACCGGTCAAGTTACCAACCGGGTGCCGAGAGCCCCTTCGTCGGTTAGTTTTTATCTTCTCTCTCTTCTCACTGTCTTCATGCGTCTGTATAATCTGTTGTTGTAAGAACGTTTCTCCAAGGAGGGTTCCCCCCATGGAGCGCGCCTCCGCCCTCAACCTCTCACGTGGCCGTGCAGCCGCCACCGGCCGTGAGTTCGGTCCCGCCGAGATGATGCAGGCGATCAACCAGCTGCTCACCAACACGGTCGCCCTCGGCGTCCTCGCCGGGCTCGGCGCCTTGCAGCAAGGTCTCAGCAAGGTGGAACGTCAGATTCCTGCTGCACAGGCCATCGCCCTGGCCAAGGGCGTAGTGGCCTCCATCTTCACCAAGCAGAACCGCATCGAAAAGGAGGGCGTCGAGAACACCTACAGCCCCCCGTTGTCGATGCGCTGCAACAATCCGGGCTGAATACCCCGGCCGGCCGAACCGTCGTCGAAACCAACGCGCTGGTCTCCAACCAGCCCTTTGACCAGATCGCCCTCGACTGGGCCAAGCCCCCCGAGGTCTTGCTGGTGGAGAAGAAGGTCGAGCAGATCCTCGCCCTCGCCGAGGCCGGCCGCTTCGACGTGCTCGACCCCCAGTTCCGGGACGACCCCGCCTTCATTCCCTACACCGACCTCTGGCAGAAGGTGAACCCGGAGGTCCGGGCGCAGGTGATGAGCATCCAGAACCAGTGGGCCGAGCTCGCCCGGTACTGGGGTGCGGTCATGGACGGCGAGCGCCCCGCCGGTCTGCCTCCCCAGGACCCCTGGGGAATCGGCGAGCTGGCGAAGAACAGGCTTGCAGACGTCACCGCCCACGAACTCGCCCAGATGAAGGCCGAACTCGAGTCGGGCGCCGCCACCAAAGAGTCAATGGCGGCCTTCCTCCAGCGGCTGGATCAGCGCCAGGAGTTTCTGGGCAAGGAGAAGATCCACGAACTCATCGCCCAGGTCTTCGGCGAAAAGGGGGACGAGCTGAAGGGTTGGCTCGACTTCCGGGAGCAGTTCGTGCAGGGCAAGGCCATCTACTGGCACATGAGGATCGAGAAGGGTCAGGATGCGGCCGAGTCCTGGGACAGGGGGTTCTACCAGTCCCTGCGGGAGAAGCGTGACCAGGGGCTGCATGGGGAGTACGCACCCCTGGTGGCGGCGATTCAGGCCGAGGCAGAGGCGCTGCACAACGCATACCAGCGCCTGGCCAACGCCAAGGACGGCTGGTGGCAGGCGTATTTCAAGGGCGAGTCGACCGAGAAGTTCGTGGCGGAGGGCCAGGCAGCGCGGGAAGAACTGGGCCGGCTGGATCCCCAGGGCGCCCACTGGTGGAACGCGGACCGGGCCTGGGCATCCGACCAGCGGAACTGGGCCATCGTCGAGCGGGTGAAGCAGGCCCACATCAACTACTGGGAGGCCCTTGAGCGCGGGGATGCCGCCGGGCTGGAGCAGGCGAAGGCACGGCTCAAGGAACTGGAGAGCTACGGCATCTTGCCCGGCGCCGAGCCCATTCGAAGGATCAGGGAGAAGTACGAACCCAGGATCGAAGCGGTCTACCTGAACAACCTGTCAGTCATGGCCAGTTCGGGTTCGCTGGCCGTGATGGAGCGCAGCGCAAGCTGGAACGACATGATCGAGCGCGAGTTAGGTGCCGAGTGGGCGGGCCGTATGATCCTCGAAACGCCCGGCCGTGATCGGGGTAAGGGTACGATTGAACTGGACGTGCCGCTGCTCAAGCAAGCTGATTCTTCATGGAACGACGTCAAACTCGGCGGGGGGACTGTGGGCAGTCAGGGCTGCACTGTCACCTCCATCGCCATGGTTATGCAGTTCTACAGGCCTGATCTGACAGTGGACGGGGAGTTCATGCACAACCTAGTCAGTAATGTGACACAACAGGGTATCGTCTACTGGTACAAGGCAGATGAGCACCTAGAGGGATACGGGCTGCAACTGCAACATCAGTTCATTGACGGCTGGGATGAGAAAGACATCTTGAAGGAAATACTGCAACACCTTGAGCAAGGGAATCCCGTAATTCTCGGCGTAGAGTCTCCCCCGCACTGGGTCGTGGTCACGGGCTACAACGGAACGGATAGGGAAAACCTCACGCTAGCCGACTTCCTCATCAACGATCCGGGCGGAAACCGGCGTACTCTGGAGGACTTGAGAACCGACGACCTCTACAAGAACTCCGAATATGATGGCCTTGCTGTCATCACTCGCCGCTCCAGGTAGACAGGAGAGGACCCCAGACCGATGCGAAAGTACGTTGTCTGTATGACAGTCCTGGTACTGGCAACCAGCCTGGGTTGTCAACCCGTCAAGATCCACCCCGACGAGCAGACCCAGACCGTTGTGGCCGGCGGCCCTCGCCCCGGGACGCCGGCTGGCCCGCCGACCGCGTCGCAACCGATAGACCAGTCCCCGGCCAATGGCGCACCCGCCGAAGCCCTCACCCCGGCCGAGGCCGCCGAGAGAGTCTGGCGGGCGCTCGAGCTTTGGGGATTTGAACCCGACACAACGGGAGCGCCCACCTGGGCCGGCATCGACCGTGCTGGTCGGCTCGTCCTCGGTGCGGAACCATATTGGGACATTCTGACCCACAATCGGAAGTTCGTCCCGATGATGTTCCGCACCAACCCGCAGGTGGAGCGAATCCTGGTCTGGACCACCGAGTACTACGGCACCCGTCCGCAGAGACCCGAGGGCTCCTTCTCCGTGATTGAACGCGCCACCTATGAAACCTGGCCCGAAAGTGAAGAAGTCCCGTTTCCCATGGCAGAATGGGGCAACCGGGTAGACCGCCACGCCGAGCGCCATGGAAGCCTCACCGGTGTTCAACTGGAAGACGTGATGGCGCTCAGCGACCGCTGGGTCCGGTCCATAGTCGGTGATCGCCTCGCCGAGTTGCGCTTCGTCCCCTTGGATACCCCCGACGCGGACTTTCCGAAGACAGTGTCCTTGTACATTACGGTAGACAACCCGGGGGCGTCCAGGCAGGGCCGTCTAGTTGAAGCTGCCCTCCTCTCCGGGCTACCGTTGCTTACGTGGGGTGTGTATCCGGTAGAGGTGAGTTACCCTGCGGCCCAGGATGCCAAGACGATTCACCTGACAGAGATCGGAATCCTCAACTGGTATACATACGCTCAGGGAGACATCGAATACCTGGAAGGATGGCTGGAAGTTGACGGAGTCGTAGACACGACGAAGCGACCTGACGGCTACCTCCGGAGTTCTCCGCCATACACCATCGACGACCTGACCCGACTGATACAGGCCCGTCCCCACCTGGAGGCTCTCCTCCCTGAAGGGGCCGAACTGATCGTGGGCCGGAGCCGAATCGGATCAGGGGACGGTGTGGCTGTGATCGAAGCCACGGTACCTGCCGACTGGTCTCCAGAACAACGTTGGACTGTCTACGGCGAAGTTGTGGACAAGCTATTCGCGCAGAACTTGAACCTGGCGTACATCTATCTCATCCTCTACCACGGCAGCGAGGTCGAGGTCATCAGGGTCTGGAAGAGCCACTGGTCCGTTCGCTCCTTCCTCACCGAGGCGAGCGGTGAGGCGCTGGAGCCCCTCACGCTGCCGCTCATGGCCCAGTGGTACGACCGCTACACCATCGTTGATCGGTGACACAACGATGCTGCGCTCGGGTCGCCGGCGGCGGTCCGAGCGCTTTTTCACGCGATACCCACTCAACCAGTGAGGAACCCCGCATAGACCGCGGATACGCGCTCCGCCACACCCGGAGCCGTGCGTCGCCTCATTGCTCTTCCCGTACAGACTCAACTATGCAGGTAACCTGCCGAATCGCTCCCGCAGCGCTGTTGTACACGTGAAGGACGCCAGACACACTCTGCGTCGCGTGTTGGCGGATGATCGAAAGCTGGTTGGCCGAGCCCAGGTAGAACAGTTCAAGGAGGCAACCGAAATGCGCAGTCCACTGCGGCGCGTTCTCATGGCCACTCTGCTCAGCATTACACTTACCGCCTGCGCCTCACACCTTCCCGAAGTGCCAATTCCGCCGGCAACCCCGCCCGCTGAGAGCACCATCATCCCTGAACCCATCGAAGCCACGCCAGAACCCGACCCGTCCGGGCCGGCTCTCAGCCAGGATCCACCCGACAAAGTTGCTCCGGACACAAACGCCGAGAACCCACCGGCCACCGTACCGCCGGAGTAACTGTACACGGAGGAACCGGTGCCCGAACTGGCGGCGCCGCCGGACCTGCTCCTCATCCTGCAAGATCCCTGGACAAGCCGCTGGGAAGTGCGACACGAAGAGGTGTACGGATGCTACCTGGAGAGCGGTGAGCTCGTACCCCTCAGCAGCGGGGCCGGCCGCACCATCGGCCGCTTGGAACTCTCCCCCAACGGCGAATGGTTTTCCTACTTCTGGCGTGGCGGCGATCCCGTGTGGGGGAAGGAAGAAGGGTTCTGCATCCGCTCCGTTCTCGGGGGAGAACCTCGCTGTTACTGGCTGGCAGGTTATGACTGGTCGAGCTACCGACCGGGTGCCGAGGAATGGTTCATTCGCGACATGCGGAGTGGCCAGAACTGGCTATCCGTGCCCGCCAGCCCGACAGCGCCCGAACAAGCTCCGAAACCCCACCCCTACCTGGACACGCTGTGGGACCTGCGCTTCAGCCCGGACGGCCGGTGGGCCTGGTATTCCGGTGGCGGTCTCTGGGTGGTTGACCTCGCGGCCACCAACCCTATCCCCCGGAAGGTCATCGATAAGCACGCGTCCGACGCCGCCTGGCTCGAAGGCGAAAGGTTGGTCGCGGCCGTGGGGGATGATATGCGGAAGTACAGGCTCTACGTGGTTAGCCTATCCACTGGCGAAGTTACCGATCTGGGGCGGCCGCCAGACGAGAACGTGATCCTCGAGGGACCGCTGCCGGACCCCACCTCCCGCTTTGTGCGGGTGAAGCACGGCCTGCAGTTGGCAGCTGACAGGGTCTACATCGGCGACGCCATCTATGACCTGGAGGCAGGCGAGTGGACAGCGAACTTCCCCGACTCCGACACCACGAAGCGGCACAACCGGGCACTGTGGACCGGGGATGGCTCCACCCTCCTCCTTGTCGAGAAGGAGAAGAAGGCCTACTTCTATGACCCGGCCACCGGCATCCGTATCGGCGAACGAGATTTGCCCGAGAGAGGCCGTCACAACTTCTCACCCGACTTGCGCTGGTCAATGGCAGTCACTGACGGCACTTGGGAGTTGGTCAACCTGGACACCGGCGAGATTCGGTCGCTCGACTTCGGAGACCGGCAACTGGTCTCTGCTCACTGGGTACGCCAGCAGTAACGGCCAACGCCGCCGGGCAGGCGCTGTACGGTCGACACATCTGGACCCCGGACTGCTCACCACAGTCCGGGGTCTCCGCGTAACCCGACGGGCCAGTTGTGAGGCAGGCAGGTCCCAGGCCTCCCGCGTGCCGAGGCATTCTGCGATTCGCGCCACCTGCCGGCTCAACCACTCATCCCATGCGAGTTCATCGAGGGGTGCGGCCTCCGCGGGCTTGCAGGTCCCGCCTGCGCCCGCACCCGACTCCTCTTCCTCCGCAGGCGTCTCGGCGGCCGCCTCGGTGCCATCCTCTGGCCGGCCGCTTTCTGCAGCCTCACCGTACGGCGGTTCCGGCTGCGGTGGGGCGGCGGGCGGCGCCGGGGCGCCGGGGGCCGGCCCGGCAGGCTCCCCGGGTCCGGCCGTACACCCCAGCAGCAGAATGCTCAACAGACGTAGGGCGACAACCCGCTTTACAGCGCGCATACCTTTCCGCTCTCCCTGTCAACGCTGCCGCAGACAGGCCATGGGATCTGCTCTCACCTGGTTACTGGCTCACCCGGGTACCACTGCCCCTCCCCGGCAGCCACCCCGGGGTACATCCCTCGTGCTAGCCTGACAGCGGCAGCCACGGCACCGGATCCTGGCCGTCCTGGCGCACCGGCGGCGGATCGCCCGGGCGGAAGCGCGCCGGCCATTCCGTGATATCGGCCAGCCGGAGGTGTGCCGGGTGCTGGCCGGCCTGCATGACCAGAACGTGGCCCTGCTGCCACCGCAGCACCTCGTCCGGGGTGAGCAGGGCACGGCCCGAGAGCTGTTCACTGATGCCGCCGCTGGTCTCATACTGCCGGAACGAGGCGTTGCCCGTGGCCGTGCGAATCGTGTACTGCCCCAGCTTTCGCGAGATCTCCTCGGCCGTCTTGTGGTCGTTGGTCCGCAGGAAGAGCCAGGTGTCGCAGTTGGCGCTGATCACGTCCGCCGTCTCCTTGCCGTAGCGGGCCTCCAGCTGCTGCAGGGCCTGCAGGATAATCATCGCGGCCATGCCCCGGCCCCGCATGACGGAAATCATCTTATCGAAGTCCTTGAACTTCCCGATGTTCGCAAACTCGTCGAGCACCCAGAACACCGGCACAGGGATCCGGCCGCCGGGCGACAGGTTGGCCAGCCGGGTCAGGGCGCTGGGTCTTCGCCAGGTTTCGTGCAACACTCGACGGTTCCATTGAAGACAATGGC